>JAZSHP010000120.1:0-37516 GCA_045533355.1 Candidatus Fimenecus sp. | reverse complement strand
CGACTTTAATATTTAACTTGTAATGTTATTATCTGTGATTTGTGGGAATTTATACTGTTGTAAAATAAAAACTCCTTGATTTACTGTATCTGTAAAACAAGGAGTTTTAAATTTTTAAGTATTTTATGGTTTGCGGATTGTAAAATTAAGTCCCAAAGCGCTTGTTGCCAAAACAAGTAGCATAATGAAAGGTGCAGTGTAGCTACCTGTTGAAATTAACAAAGAGTTACTGAATGTTGCGATAAATGACGCTACAATCAAGTTGAAGTTTGTAAGGCTGTAGTTTGTAGGGAAATATTTTGTTCCGTAGAATGATGCGGTAAATGCAGATGTCATAGTTGGACATGAGCCGTATGAAAGACCTGTAAGGCAAAGACCAACTATGCAAAGTGGAAGTGAATTGATTTGCACAGCAATAAGTGTAAGTCCTGCAGCAAAAATTGTTAAAATATTAGAAGCTAACATTGTTATTTTTCTTCCGAGAGCGTCATAAACAGCACCTGTAAGAATACGCCCGATTCCGTTGAACACAGAAAGCACACCAACAAGTGTTGTTGCAAGGGCAGGTGCCGCATCAACCGAAATAACCAAATCTCTGGCAAAACTTATAACGGAGTTTCCCACAGCGGTGATAAGCGCCATAAACACAAATGCTCGCCAGAAGGTAAAACTTTTAAGCATTTCTTTTGTTGAAAAATCTCTTGTTTCAAAGTTTTCTTTTTGAGTATTCTTTTTTACCTTTGGTGCGGGAAATTTTACATCCGCAGATGGGGTTTTGAGAACAAGACCTGCAAGAATAAGGACAATTGCTACAACAACACCTAAAAGGATATAAGCCTTGCTCCAGCCTACATTTGCATTTTCAAATAATGCACTGATAATATTACCAAGTAAAAGTGTGCTGATACCGAAGCCCATCATCAGACAACCTGATGAAAAGCCTTTTTTGTCAGGGAACCAGGAATTAACTGTTGATACCACTACATTATATGAAATACCAATACCTGTACCTGATAAAACTGCATATGTAAGATATAAAAGGTAAGGGATTTGTTCGTTTAAAAGACCCGTTGTCACAAAACCTGCACCAACTAATGCACCTGCAAGGATAAGTGTGATTTTTGGCCCGATTTTTTTACAGATTAAACTGCCGAAAAAAGCACCCAAGCAGAAAAAACACATTGTTAATGTGAAATTGAACGCTAAAACCGAGTCGCTCCAGTTAAATTCATTTTTAAATGGGATTTTTAAAATTGACCAGGCATATAACACACCTGAAAAAAGCATTGTGAATACGCCTGAAATAAGATAAAGCCAACGTTTGTTTAATTTGGATTTTGTTGCCATGAGAATTTCCTCCAAAATATGAAATAACAGTGTTTTATTATATCACATAATGTAAACAATGCAACAAATTCCTGTTATTTGAATTCGATAAGTTTTTCTATTGCGTCTGCCATTACTTTATGACCAAGATTAGTAGGATGAATGCCATCAATAGCGAGTTCTTTTGGTGCAATTGTTTTTTGTGCTTCGTTGAAAACCTCTTGCATATCAAGTACCAAAGCACCGTGCTCAAGGGCAATATTTTTAAGTGTTTCTCGGTATTCGTCAAGTTTTTTGTGGAATGGTAGTTTTTCTTCTACTGCATCAGTCATAAAAGGCATTAAATAAAGAATCTGAGCGTCGGGCAATTCCATTTTAAGTCTTCTGTAAACCTCACGGATATGGGGTTCCATAGGTCTTAAAAGAGGAGGATATTGTTCGGGAACATAATTTTCCCAGGCATCATTAACACCAATTAACATAATGATTACATCGGGCTTTAAGTTGATGCAATCTCTTGTAAGACGGTCATATATATGATATGTACGGTTACTTGCAATACCCTTAATATCAACTTTTATATTTTTACTGTATTTTTTGAACTTCTTTTTGAGTTGTAAGGCATAAATATTTCTACCCTTTATTTTATGGGCAAATTGAAAATTGAATTTAGGGTCGGAAATGCTATCACCTATAAACAAAACTTTACTGTCTTTTTTTAAAATTATTTTGTCCAAATTAAGAACACCTCATTAAATTGTTGTTTATTAATTTGAGTATAACATTTACACCATGCAAAATCAAGATAAACAGGGAAACCCGTCATGTGTGTAGAACTACACGAGTGTTTTGCGTAAATATCAGGGTAGACTATATGTCCGTAGGTGATTAAAATGTGAAACTGATAAAGATGAATTTGTATTGGTATTTTTTTGATTTTTAAGATAGACACTTGAAAATATGATTGGACTAATTTATAATAATAAATAAGCTGTTTGCTAATTAAAAAATGAAAGAACGTGAAAAAATGAAAGAACAAAATATCCGACCATTCGGATGGATGGATAAGCTCGGCTATGCGATGGGTGACATGGGCTGTGGCTTCTCATTTCAGCTTGTTTCAACCTTTATGCAGTTGTTTTACTTGCAGTACATAGGTATCAAGGCAGCTGACTACGCTGTAATTATTCTTATTTCAAAAATATTTGACGCTATTAATGACGTTGTTATCGGTAACCTTGTTGATACAAAGAGAATCGGTAAAAAGAGTAAGTATATGCCTTGGATTATTGCAGGTGGCTTAATCCTCGTTATCTTTAACGTAATGATATTTGCTCCTGTTACAGCTCTTCCTTATGCTGGTAAATATGCTTGGTGTCTTATTGCTTACTGCTTATGGTCAATCGCATATACTATGGTTAATGTGCCTTATGGTTCACTTCACAGTGTTATCACAAGTGACCCACAGCAAAGAGTTTCTCTTTCAACATTCCGTAGTATCGGTGCAGCATTACCTGCAGTTGTAATCATGATTATTCTTCCTGGTATCGTTTACAACAAAGTTAAAAATCCTGTAACAGGTATTGAAGAAGAAATCCTTAAAGGTGAAACACTTCTTCCTGTTGCTCTTGTAATGTCAGTTATTGCTTTTGCAACTCTTTGGGGAACAACAAAACTTGTTAAAGAAAGAGTACAGCGTGAAGATGATGGACAGAATACAACAGGTGTTACAGCATTCTTCTCTGCATTCAAATCATTCTTTACAAACAGAGCTATGGTTGGTGCTACTATTGCTACAGTTGCTTCTGTTGCTCTTTTCAACTCAACAATGGCACTTAACAATATGGTTTTCCAGTATTTCTTCCAGGATACAGGTAAAGTTGGCGTCGCAATGATTGGTTCTTATGCACCGATGATTATATTCATGGCACTTTTAGGAAAACTTACTGCAAAATTTGGTAAGAAAACTGTTATTGTGACAAGTATGCTTATTGGCGCAGTTTCAGGTGTAATTTCTCTCTTTGTACCAATGACACCTGATTCAAAAGGCTTGCTCCTTTACATTATTTGTCTTATGGGCCTTAATATCGGTAATGCTGTGTTCCAGATTTCTGTATGGGCAATTGTTGCTGACTGTATTGAAGTAAGTTACAGAAAGACAGGTAAGAGTGAGGAAGGTTCACTTTATGCTCTTTACTCATTCTTCCGTAAACTTTCACAAGGTATCGGTCAGGCGGTTGTTTCTTGGGGTCTTATCGCAATTGGTTTCGTTGAGGGTGAGAATGCTGTTCAGTCAGCAGATTTCGGTGAAAAAGTTAAATCACTTTATTTCATTGTTCTTGCAGCAGGTTCACTTATTGCGTTCTTAGCAATGGCATTTATCTATAACATCGGTAAAAAAGAAGAACAAGAGTTAGCAAAGACTGTTGAAAAATAAGGCTTAAATTTCAAACCGTCAGCGGAAATTCCGTTGACGGTTATTTTTTGCTTATCATCCCGATAAATTATAATTTGAATAATTTGATTTAATGATATTCCATCCCAAACATTTCCACACAAACAGGGGAGAGTCTGTCGCAGATAAGACTGGAGGTATCAAATCCTTTTTCACTGTGATTAAAAGGAATACTGCTGATTTTTTCAAAAACCATTATTGCTTTTGTATAAGAAAGGTTTTGCTCAATAAAAAAGTTACCGTTGTTTCTATTGCATATTTTACGGACGAGCTCAAGACCTTTTCCGTTATAATTTGTTTTGTGAAAATTTCCGCCGCTCAATACCTCGACTTTGGAATAATTTCGTGTTGTTATGGTTTTTATTGTGATAAGATTTTTATTTCCGTAAAGATATGCGTTAGAAAGAAGATTTAATAAGGCTTTTCCTATTAATTTTGGACTTCCCATAGTATAACAGTTATCGTTGCCACAGTATATAAAATTTATACCTAATGGAAAAGATAAAATATCACAGGCGTTTGTTATGCTTTCGGCAAGTGCAGAAAGGTTTACACATTCGGGTGTAAAAACTATTTCTTCAGTAAATTGTAGTCTTCGAAGAGCAATATATTGATGACGCAACAGATGTTCATTTTTTTCGTGTAGGGACTTATCGAAAAAATATTGCATTTTTTCACGGAGGAATTGATTTTCGTCTGTATAGATGTCGGAAAAATGCTTATAATTCATATAAAATGACCTCCCATACTATAAATTTTATACCCTTTTTGTATTATTATTCCCGTTTTTTTATGCCACTTGACAAAAATTTCACATATTAGCAAAATTTTCAAAAATACTCTTGCATATTTGATTAAAAAGATATAAAATAGTTATTGCATAAATGCGCATACTAATAAAAAATGTAAATAATTTATTTGGAGGAATTCAAAATGTCAGTTAAAGTTGCAATTAACGGCTTCGGCCGTATCGGACGTCTTGCTTTCAGACAGATGTTCGGCGCAGAAGGCTACGACGTAGTAGCTATCAACGACCTTACAAAACCATCAATGCTTGCTCAGCTTCTTAAGTATGACACAGCACAGGGTGGCTACTGTGGTAAAATCGGTGAAAACCTTCACACAGTTGAAGCTGATGATGAAGCAGGTACAATCACAGTTGACGGCAAAACTCTTAAAATCTATGCTATGGCTAACGCTGCTGAACTCCCATGGGGTGAAATCGGTGTTGACGTAGTTCTCGAATGTACAGGTTTCTATTGCTCAAAGGCAAAGAGCCAGGCTCACATCGATGCTGGTGCTAAGAAAGTTGTTATTTCTGCTCCTGCAGGCAACGACCTTAAGACAATCGTATTCTCAGTTAACGAAGATACACTTACAGCTGATGACACAATCATTTCAGCAGCTTCTTGTACAACAAACTGCCTTGCTCCTATGGCAAAGGCTCTCAATGATTATGCTCCAATCCAGAGCGGTATCATGGCTACAATCCACGCTTACACAGGCGACCAGATGATTCTCGACGGTCCTCACAGAAAGGGCGACATGAGAAGAGCTCGTGCTGGTGCTGCTAACATCGTTCCTAACTCAACAGGTGCTGCAAAGGCTATCGGTCTTGTTATTCCTGAACTCAACGGCAAACTTATCGGTTCTGCACAGAGAGTTCCTGTTCCAACAGGTTCAACAACAATCCTTACAGCTGTTGTTAAGGGCGACGTTACAAAAGAAGGTATCAACGCTGCTATGAAGGCTGCTGCATCAGAAAGCTTTGGCTACAATGAAGACGAAATCGTTTCTTCAGATGTTATCGGTATGAAGTATGGTTCACTCTTCGATGCAACACAGACAATGGTTGCTAAGATTGCTGACGACCTCTATGAAGTTCAGGTTGTTTCTTGGTATGACAACGAAAACAGCTACACATCACAGATGGTTAGAACAATCAAGTACTTCGCAGAACTTTAATCTTAAAGTTTCATAAAACAGAGCAGGTAACCGAAAGATTACCTGCTTTTTTATTCAAACGGGACGATGTGGGCATCGTCCCATTTTTTTATCAGTATTGAAAAATGAATAAAGAAATACAGTTTAAAAATCTAGTTGACATTTTTGATTGAAGCTGTTAATTTTTGTAAAAAAATGCATTTTTTTGTAACAAAAAGCATATAAAAAGCGATATATATATTTGAAAGGAATAGAAATACAAGCTCTTTTATTTAGAATATTTGCGTGTGGTATTTGAATAATAATTATACAACACATTAATTCTAAAAAGAGGAGCAAGTAAAGTGAAAGTGGGAATAAGACATATGAAAGTTTTTATTAGTTGGTCTGGCGAAACTAGTTTGAAAGTTGCTTTAATTTTTAGAGAATGGTTGCCATCAGTAATTCAGTCAATTGAACCATATGTATCTTCGGAAGACATTGATAAGGGTGCTAGATGGAGTACTGACATTGCAAAAGAATTGGAAGATTCTAATTTTGGAATCCTTTGTGTCACAAAAGAAAATTTTGAGGCACCGTGGCTTTCGTTTGAAGCTGGTGCATTATCAAAGACGATGGAAAAATCATTTGTAACACCATTTCTTTTTGATATTAAACGTTCAGAAGTAAAAGGACCTATTCTTCAATTTCAATCAACAATATTTGAAAAAGATGATATAAAGAAAATGGTAATGACACTTAATAAGGCTTGTGGTGACGCTGGAATTCCTGAAAGCAGATTAGATAAATGCTTTGATGTGTGGTACACACATTTAGAAAGTTCGTTAAATGAATTGAAAAAAGCAAATGGTGAAGCTAAAGCACCACAAAAAAGAGAAGAAAAACCTCAATCAGAGCCAATATTGGAAGAAATTCTTGAATTAACACGAGATAATCAAAGATTATTAAGAAGTCCAGATACTAAATTATATGATGACATAGAAAAAGTAAAAGAATCGATTGAACAGCTTTCTGTGAAAAGTTCAATGTTGTATGAAGAAAAAAAGATATCAAAAAAATACAATTATAAAATATTAGATGACATTGTTCATATCAGTGGGCGAAGAGGGAATTGTGGCTTTTTGATGACATTAAGCTTAGTAAAAGAGGATTTCCCGTGGATTTATGATATGGGAAAGGAACTTATTGATATTTTGAAATCAAAGGCTAGCAAAGCGGAGAAAGAAAATATGATTAGAGATTTTAGAGAAGCTCTTGAACTTTCATATAGTCATCCTATTATGAGAGAAACTCTTATGAGAAATAGGAGCTCGATGATGGCGATGAAGGAAACATATTATGTTTTGTCGCAATATGTAGAAGATTTAGCAGAACAATATTTAAAATAATCATATTGTTAAATTATCTAATGAAATTATATAAAAACAAAAAAGAGCAGGTTTTTACACCTGCTCTTTTTGTTTTGCGTTTTATATAAAAATGGGATGCCAAATCGGCATCCCATACGTTTTCAACTTATTTTTTCATCTGGTCGAGTGTTTTGTGGAAGGATGGAAGGAATTCTTCGGCAAAGATTTTAACTTCTTCTAATTCGCTCTTTTCAATGGATTTAAGAAGCTTTTCTTCAGCTTCACAGAATTCGCTGTTACCTGCTTTTCTTTCTTCAACACATTTTAAATAACCACTTATTTTGTCAGCAGCCTTTACAAGTTTCCACAACTCTTTATCTTCATTCTTTTTCTTGAAAAGTGAGTCATAAGAGGGGAGTAAGTCTTCCGGAAGCATAGAAAGAAGCTGTTTAGTTGCATTTTTCTCAACTGATTTATATGCCTCTTTTGTTTCCTTGCTGTAATACTTAACGGGAGTCGGCAAGTCGCCTGTGATGATTTCAGGTGTATCGTGATAAAGTCCCAGAAGTGATGCTCTTTCACAGTTGTAATCCTTGCCTAAACGCTGATTGCCTATACAAGCCAATGCATAGCAAAGTTGAGCCACCTCTGCAGAATGCTCACTTAAAGTTTCGTATCTTGTATTTCGCATCAACGCCCAACGATTTATGTATTTGGTACGTGATGTGAAAGCAAAAAAGTCATTTTTACCCATCAGATATCCTCTTCCTTGAAGCTAACAGTTAAACTGTCACGATTCATTTTAACCTTTGTGTATTTAACACCGGCAGCATCAAACATTCTGCGTGATTCACGGTTGTTAAGACTATCTTTGTATTTGTCAGAAAGGAACATAACCTCACGGATACCGCTTTGGATAATTGCCTTTGCACATTCGTTGCATGGGAAAAGAGCAACATAGATTTTACAACCCTTTAAGTTTCTGCCACCGTTGTTGAGAATTGCGTTAAGCTCAGCGTGACAGACATAAGGATATTTTGTGTCATATTCGTCACCGCTTCTGTCCCATGGAAATTCGTCATCGTCGCAACCATGTGGGAAACCGTTATAGCCTACTGACATAATTTTGTTGTTGTCGTCAACGATACAAGCACCAACCTGTGTGCTTGGGTCCTTACTTCTTCTTGCAGAAAGAAGTGCAATTCCCATAAAATATTCGTCCCAGCTGATGTAATCTTCTCTTTTAGCCATTTCCTTTTTCTCCTTTTATTCTATCCCAATATAATTTTGCTGTTTGTTCGGTTTTGTTGTCACCGAAAGTATAATATTTTTTATTTTTCAAAGCATCAGGCAGATACTGTTGTTTAACCCAACGATTAGGGTAATCGTGTGGGTACAGATAATGCTGACCCTTAACCGTTGCATCCTCGCCATCATAATGCTTGTTCTGTAACTGCCTTGGAATTTTTCCGTAATTTCCTTTTCGCACATCATCAAGTGCTGCGAAAATTCCATCGTGACCTGTGTTTGATTTCGGACTTGTTGCCACAAGCACAACGGCATTGCCGAGTGGGATTGCAGCCTCAGGCATACCAACCTGCATTGCAATATCACAAGCAGATTTTACAATGGGCATAATCTGCGGATAAGCAAGTCCAACATCTTCACTTGCACAAATGAGAAGTCTTCGAATTGCAGAAATCATATCTCCTGCCTCTAAAAGTCGTGCAAGATAATGAAGTGCAGCGTCAGGGTCACTTCCTCGCATACTTTTCTGATAAGCAGAAAGAATGTCGTAATGCTCATCACCGAATTTGTCGTAACGGAAAGTGTTTTTCATTGTAAGACTGCCTGTATTTTCAAGAGTGATTACACGCTTGTTATCGGTAATACTTGCAGAAAGTACACAAAGTTCAACAAAATTCAAGGACTTTCGCACATCACCGCCACAAGCTGTCGCAATATGCTCACAAACACCGTCTTCGATTTCCAGTTTTATGCCTGTTTCATTTTCAAGGAAATCAAATCCACGTTTAACATTAGGAATAATGTCCTCAGGAGTAATTGATTTGAACTCAAAAACAGTACAACGGGAAAGCACTGCTGAATATATGTAAAAATACGGATTTTCTGTGGTGGATGCGATTAAAGTGATTTTACCACTTTCAATATATTCAAGTAAAGACTGTTGCTGCTTTTTATTGAAATACTGAATCTCATCAAGGTAAAGCAATATCCCATTTGGTGCAGCAAATGTGTCAAGCTCGCTGACAATTGCCTTGATGTCGGCAGTACTTGCATTTGTTCCGTTTATATGGTGGAGCTTACGATTTGTGTTTTTCGCAATAATTCGTGCAAGAGTAGTCTTGCCTGTACCTGACGGACCGTAAAATATTAAATTTGGTAAATAGCCTGACTCAACAATGTTTCTGAGTGGCATATTTTCACCTAAAAGGTGGCGTTGTCCAACCATATCGTCAATGGTTTGTGGACGAAGTCTGTCTGCTAAAGGTGTTGACATGTTTTCACTTCACTATATCTAAAATTTCTTCTGCTGTGTCTACAATGTATTCAGCATTGTATTCTTTAAAATCTTCAAGTGTACCAAAGCCATAAGTCACGGCAACACAAGGAATACCGACCTGATGAGCGCCCTCGATGTCGAATTTTGTGTCACCCACCATAAGGGTTTCTTCCATAGTTGCACCGATGTTTTTCATGGCATTTTCGATAACTGTTGCCTTACTTTCGCTTGTGTTATCAAATTCAGTCCCACCAAGGAAATCGAAATACTTTTTGATGTCAAGGTTTGCACAGATGCTGTCCACAAAGTGCAAAGGCTTTGAAGATGCTGTTGCAAGGATGTAGCCTTGGTCTTTTAAGGCTTTAAGAGTTTCGGCAACACCGTCATAAAGTCTACTTTCAAGATAACCGATTTTTCTGTATCTTTCACGGTATTTGTCGGTCATTTCCCACGCGTGTTTATCGTCAAAACCACAATATACGGTAAAACTGTGATAAAGTGGAGGACCTATGAATTTTTTAAGCAAATCATCAGGTGGAGTACCGTGGTCATAGCTTTCAAAAGCATAAGTAAGACTTTTGAAAATTCCCTCTGATGAATCGGTGAGAGTGCCGTCAAAATCAAATAAAATATATTTGTAATTACTCATTGATTATTATTTCATACTCCTTGTACCAATTTTCGCCTGCTGCGAGAGAATTTCCCCATTCTCTTTCTGTAATGTCACCATTGAAATCAGCACCGTCACATCTGCCGTACCAAGGTTCAATGCATACAAAAGGTGCATTCTTCTTTGTTGGTGACCAGATTCCGAAAAGCGGTGCATCAAATTTAACTGTGATATATTTCTTGTCGTTGTCAACAAGGCTTACTTCCGTAACATTACTGTTTTCGATTATGAGTGCGTCATTATCAAAAATGTTGTCGTGAAGAACAAAACTGCTTTCAACATCATATTTTTCAGGAGTATAAAGTCCATCACCATTGACAAGGCTATATTCAAGATTTTCTTTGTTCATTGTAAGAACTGTTTTACTCTTTTCACAGTAAAATGCAGGATGAGCACCGATTGAGAAGTAAATTGTTTTGTCATCTGTGTTTTTAACAGTCCAACCTACGATGATTTTGTTGTCTTCAAGCTGGAAGGAGCAGATTAACTGAAAATTAAATGGATATTTCTCAAGAGTGTTTTCGTCACTTGAGAGTTGAAAAACCAGTTTATTATCTGTTTTTTCGACAAGAACGAATTCCATATCTCTTGCAAAACCGTGCTGACCGAGTGCATATTCTTTTCCGTTATATGTAGTTTTTCCGTTTTTGTATTTACCTACAACAGGGAAAAGCACAGGGCTTTTTCTTCCCCAAAAGGCACTGTCACCGTGCCAGAGCATTTCTTTGTTATCTTTTTTATTAAAAATTGTAGATAATTCAGCACCGTGAGTATCAACGGAGATTTTTAAAAATTCATTTTCAAGATAATATAGCATAAAATCGCTCCTTTTTGTTGGCTCTCCCTCAAGGGTGGAGCTCAAGTTATTATACATTATTTTTCCATAATAGTCAACTGATTTGAGAACGTTTGTTCGATTAATTATATGAAAAAAATGTAAAATAATAATAAAATTTTACAAAATAGTCTTTCATTTTTCAAAAATTAGTGGTATACTATTAAAGGCTTTTGAGCGTCATTGTGGATTTGCAACTCAAATGCTATGAACTTTGTATATTTACTACATATTGTATTTACTTAAATATTTGGTTTTTTGGGAGGGAAGAGTCCTTGGAAAAAATCATAGTTAACGGCGGAAAAAGATTGACTGGTGAAGTTGAAATAAGCGGTGCTAAAAATGCCGTTGTAGCGATAATTCCTGCTGCCATCCTTGCGGAGGGTGTTTGTAGAATTGAAAACATTCCTGACATCAGTGATGTTTCTGCTATGGTTAAGATTTTGCGCCATCTGGGTGCAGAAATTAAGATGATAAATAAAAGTACTCTTGAAATAGATACATCTCACATCCGTTCAAATGTAGTTGAACATGAATTATCCAAGCTTATGCGTGCTTCTTATTATTTTATCGGCGTTTTATTGGGCCGATTCAACCACGCAAAGGTTGCAATGCCGGGTGGTTGTCAGTTTGGTGTTCGTCCTATTGACCAGCATATCAAGGGATTTGAGGCTATCGGCGCAAATGTTACTATGGAAGAAAATGCCATGGTTGATGTTAAGGCAGAAAATCTTTTAGGTGCTTCTGTTTATTTTGATGTTGTTTCAGTTGGTGCTACAATAAATCTTATGTTGGCAGCTGTTAAGGCAAAGGGTCTTACAATTATTGAAAATGCGGCTAAGGAGCCACATATTGTTGACCTTGCAAACTTCCTCAATTCTATGGGTGCTGATGTTCGTGGAGCAGGTACTGATGTTATTAAAATTCGTGGTGTGGACAAGCTTCATGGTTGCGAATATGCTATAATTCCTGACCAGATTGAGGCAGGCACATATATGGTTGCTGCTGCAGCAACTAAAGGCGATGTTCTGATTAAGAATGTTATTCCTAAGCATCTTGAATCAATTACTGCAAAGCTTATTGAATGTGGTATTGTTGTTGAAGAATATGATGATTCAATCAGAATCTTCTCAGATTGTCGTCCAAATCATTGCAGTGTCAAGACTATGCCTCATCCGGGATTCCCTACTGATATGCAACCGCAATTTTCAGTTCTTCTTGCTCTTGCAAGAGGTAACAGTATGGTTTCTGAAAGCGTATGGGACAACAGATTCCGTTATATTGAACAGTTGGTTCGTATGGGTGCTAAGATGACTGTTGACGGAAAGTCTGCATTCATTGAGGGTGTAGAAGGTCTTAAAGGAGCTCCTGTTATTGCTAATGACCTTCGTGCAGGTGCAGCAATGGTTATTGCAGGTCTTGTTGCAAACGGAGTAACTGAAATTGAAGAAATTCATCATATTCAGCGTGGATATGATAACATAATTGAAAAATTACGTAGCTTGGGTGCGGATATAGAATTAAGAAACAGTCCTGACGACGAAAAAACCGTATTGAGCGTAGGTTAAGAAATTTTTAAGGACGGTAATTACACCGTCCTTTTTTGATAGAAAAAGGAAGTTAAATTATGGCAAAATTTTGTCCCTTGTTTTCATCCTCAACAGGGAATTCCATATATATAGGTGCCGGTAACGACTCGATTCTTATTGATTTGGGAATGACGGCTAAACAGATTGAGCAAGCTCTTTATAATATCGGTGTGGATGCAGATAGTGTTCGTAATGTTTTTATAACACACGAGCATAGTGACCATGTTAAGGGATTGAGAGTTTTTTCAAAAAAGCATAAGGTAAGAGCATATATGACACAGGGTACATACGAGGCGTTGTCAGAAACCGATGCTCTCGAAAATATGAAAGAATGTCGAATCATAACACCTGACGGAGCAGATTTAGGATGTATGTGTATAAAGTCTTTTTCCACCTCTCATGACTCTAAAGAGCCTTGTGGTTATACAGTGGAAATTGCAAACGGCAGAAAGCTTTCGGTTGCAACAGACTTAGGTATTATGACGGATACGGTTTTTGATGCAATAAAGGGCTCGGACTTTGTTATGCTTGAATCAAATCACGATGTGAATATGCTTCAGTGTGGTGGTTATCCATATATTCTTAAAAGGAGAATATTGGGGGTAAAAGGACATTTGTCAAATGATGATTGTGCAAAAACTGTGGCAAGATTATTGCAGACGGGAACAACCAGATTTTTCTTGGGACATTTAAGCCGTGAAAACAATCTTCCGCAACTTGCATATCAGACGAGTGTATGCGCACTTTCAATGGAGGGTGCACAGGAGGGCGATGACTACCTTATCAGGGTTGCAAAACCTGTATGGGATGAAAAGGCGATGATATTATGATGAATGTTCATCTTATTGTTTTGGGTAAACTAAAAGAAAAGTATATGAAGGATTTTTCACAAGAATATGAAAAAAGACTTTCTGCATACTGTAAAATGACGGTGACAGAACTTGAGCCTGTCAAACTTTCAGATAATCCGTCGCAGAGTGAAATCCAAAATGCGCTCAATAAAGAAACGCAGATGATAATTGCCAAAATTCCTAAGAATTCCTATGTGTTTTCTATGTGTATTGAAGGAAAGCAGATGTCATCTGAAGAACTTTCTCAAAAGCTTGATGATATAGCACTTTCAGGGAAAAATAGTGTTGTTTTTATTATCGGAAGTTCATTTGGACTTTCTGATGAAATAAAGAGAATGTCTGATTTTAAATTTTCTATGTCAAAAATGACTTTCCCTCACAAGTTGGCAAGAATAATGCTTACGGAACAAATTTACAGAGGATTTTCCATAAGCAATAACGGGAAATATCATAAATAGTTTATAAAAAGACAAAAGTTTGTTATTAATTTGTTAAAATTTATTGGATATTATTAAAGAAATAATTTATTGAGGAGGCAATGATATGCAAAAGGAAAAAATTCTTATTGTGGATGATGAAAAGAATATTTGTGATTTATTGAGAATGTATCTTGAAAAAGAAGGTTATGCCGTTGCCATGGCACATAATGGCGTAGATGCTGTCAGTATGTTTTCATCAGAAAACCCGGATTTAGTTTTGCTCGATGTTATGCTTCCGGGACTTGATGGGTGGCAGGTTTGTCGAGAAATCAGAAAAGTAAGTGAAAAGCCTATTATTATGCTTACTGCTAAGGATGAAGTTTTTGATAAGGTTTTGGGTCTTGAGCTTGGCGCGGATGACTATGTGACAAAACCTTTTGACACAAAAGAGATTATTGCTCGTATAAAGGCGGTACTTCGTCGTACATCAGCAGTTAAAGAATCAGAAATAAAAGAAGTAAAATATGACAAGCTTTCAGTAAACCTTACAAATTATGAATTGAAGGTTGATGGTCAGGTTGTTGATACACCACCTAAAGAGTTGGAGCTTATTTATTACCTTGCGAGTAATCCGGACAGAGTATTTACTCGTGACCAGCTTCTTGATGATGTATGGGGTTTTGATTATTATGGTGATAGTCGTACAGTAGACGTGCATATAAAAAGACTTCGTGATAAGCTTAAGGGCGTTTCAGAAGAATGGGAATTGCGCACAATCTGGAGTATAGGATATAAGTTTGAAACTCATGAAAAAAAGTAACTTCTTTAAAAGGCGAGTGCAGAAAATAAATGTGTTTTTTACGCACTTGCCATTATTTGCAAAATATCTTACAATTATGACAGCTCTGATGCTTGTAAGTTATCTTGTTTTAGCTTCATCTTTGATGGTGTTTATCTCCAATCGGTGGGCAAAAGAAACTCAGAATATGCTAAAAACCAATGTTCAGCAGTGTGCAGAATATGGCGCAAGTCTTTTTTCTGAATGTAATTCACCGTCAGATGTTGATAGAGCTATGGTTATAATCAGTAATACTATTGGCATAACCGGTTCAGCTATTGATGCGGACATATTTTTCTCTAATCACGAGGGAAATGTGCTTTTATGCAGAGAGGATTTTCTCTATTCTTTTTCTCCTAATGACGAAGGTTGTCTTGTTCACAGTGGATACAAAATTCCGATGGAGATATTGGAAACTGTGAAAAAAGGGGAGTATTTCAGTACACAGGAAGTGGCCGGGCTCTTTTCGGAAGATACATTCTTTGCAGGATATCCTGTTTATGTACGCGGACAATTTATTGGTGCATTTTTTGCAAGTACACCTATTCAGCCGAAGTTTACTGAATATGCTTCAAATATGGGTGGCTTATTCCTTATGTCGGCACTTTTTGCATCGGTACTTTCTTTTATTGTAATTTATGCTTTTACTGCAAAATTGACAAGTCCTTTAAGACAGATGTCAGCGGCTACAAAGGCTTACGCTCAGGGTGATTTCAGTAAAAGAGTCAGGGTGCACGGCTCCGATGAATTGGCATCGCTTTGTAGCTCATTTAATCAGATGGCGACAGCCTTGTCAGTTTTAGAATCGTCCCGACGAAGCTTTGTTGCGAATGTTTCCCATGAATTAAAAACACCCATGACTACAATAGGCGGATTTATCGATGGTATGCTTGACGGTACAATTCCACCTGAAAAACATGAGGAATATCTTGGGATTGTTTCAACTGAAGTTAAAAGATTGTCCAGGTTGGTTACGTCCATGCTTAATCTCTCAAAGATTGAAGCAGGCGAGCTTGATATCAAACTAAAGGATTTTGATATATCTCAGCTTATAATAAATTGTATGCTTACATTTGAGCAGGAAATTGAGAAGAAAAACATAAACATAAAAGGCTTTGAAGAAATGAAGCCGACAATGGTTTATGCCGACCGTGATATGATATATCAGGTGGTTTATAATCTTATAGATAATGCAGTTAAATTCACTGAAGAAAACGGAACAATTTCTGTTTATATAAATGAAGATAAAAAGAATATGGTTTTCGTATCTGTTGAAAATACGGGTGAAGGAATAGCATCTGAAGAAATCGGAAGAATTTTTGAACGATTTTATAAGGTTGATAAATCAAGAAGTTATGATATTAAGAGCGCAGGTCTTGGGTTGTATCTGTGCAAAACTATTATTGAGATGCATAATGGAAAAATCCTTGTGGATAGTGAAAAAGGGAAATACACAAGATTTACATTTATACTTTCAAAGGGTAACGGCAAGTAGATTGCTCAGACTGGAGGATAATTTATGAATGAAAATGTGAACAACGGAGTAAGTGGTGAGGGTAATAAGGATAACCTTGTTACCAATCCTACTCCTGATAAAGAAAATATGGGTAATACCCCTATGAATCCGGTGCCAGACAGAGCACCAATGGGTAACACACCTGTGAGTCCGATGCCAAACAGAGCACCAATGGGTAACGCACATGTGAATCCAATGCCAAACAGGGCACCAATGGGTAACACACCTGTGAATCCGATGCCAAACAGAGCGCCAATGGGTAACGCACCTATGAATCCAGCGCCAAACAGAGCACCGATGGGTAATGCTCCTGTGAATCCGATGCCAAACAGAGTACCGATGGGTAATGCTCCTGTAAATCCGATGCCAAACAGAGCACCGATGGGTAACACACCTGTGAATCAGGTGCCAAACTCACAATCAACTATGGCACATAATACACCACCGGTATATAATACTCAGGCAACTCAATATCCGCTTTATAACAGTACTTCAGTACAACTGGAGCAGAAAAAAACGGGAAAAGATAAGAAAAAAGGTAAGATTATTGCTTGTGTTATAATGGCAATTGTTTTTCTTTTTGCTGTTACAGTTTTGGTAATATCACTTTTTTTAGGCTCAAATTCAGAAGAACCTGCTATTAATGGTGATGATACAGAGATGAATCTTGTGGAAGCTCCTGATGAAGAGGAAGGCGATATTCCGACAGAAGGTGTGTTGACACCAAAACAGATTTATCAGAAGGTTCATGAGAGCTCAGTTGGCGTTCTTGTATATACAAGAAATCAGCAGGAGGTATATTCCGAGGGAACAGGCGTTGTTATGGGACTTAACAATGACAAGACAGTTACTTATATCATCACATGTGCTCATGTTATTGATGTAAGAAACCCTCAGATTATTGTTCAAACTGATGACGGTACACAGTATGATGCCTATGTAGTAGGTGTTGATGCTAAAACGGATATTGGTCTTCTCAGAGTCAATGCAACTGATTTGAAAGCTGCCGAATTTGCGACTTCCGATGATTTGACTGTCGGTGATGCAGTTTATGCAATCGGTAATCCGGGTGGTACACAGTTCTTTGGTTCCTTTACAGAAGGTATGGTTTCGGCAATTGCAAGACCTATTGACAGTCCTGTCGGATATGAGGTTGCTTGTGTTCAGCATACAGCTGCAATTAACCCGGGTAACTCGGGTGGTGCACTTCTCAATGAATATGGTCAGGTAATTGGTATCAATTCATCAAAAATTGCATCTACTGAATATGAGGGTATGGGCTTTGCAGTTCCTACTCACACAGTTAAGGAAGTTGTAGATGAGCTTATTAAGAACGGATATGTTTCAAATCGTCCGGTGCTTGGTCTCACATTTATTCCTGCTTCACAGAATCAGACATATTCAATTGTCGTGAAAGCAAACAAACTTCCTGCAGGTTCAATTGTTATTGAAGAAATTATGATGGGCAGTGATTTGTTGAATTCTGATGTCAAGTCAGGAGATATGATTACTGCTGTAAATGGTAAAAAGCTTGACACCTATGATGTCTTGCTTGAGGTTATAGAAAATGGTAAGGTTGGAGATGTACTGACGCTTGAAATTTGTCGGGTTGATTCAACAACTTATGATATTTCTACTTTCGAAGTAAAGGTTAAGCTTGTTGAGGATACTTCAACATCTACAGCACACAATAATTCTTCAGAAAATGACTTTGTTTTACCATTTGATGAATAAAAATACAAGGAGAGGACAATCGTCTTCTCCTTTTTTGTTAACAAAGTATTAAATTTTATAAACTATCTTGCAATATACAGTAGTGTGTGTTATTATAATGTTGTAAAAGTTAGAAAAGGAGGCAGGATATGAATACGCAGTTTAAAAAAGGCGTTTTAGAGTTGTGCGCTTTGACAGCTCTTACATCGGGTGATTTGTATGGATATGAGCTTGCAGATATGCTTGGTAAGAAAATAACTGTTGCCGAAGGTTCGGTTTATCCTATGCTTAAGCGATTACAGAGTGAAGGCTATTTTGAAACCTATCTCAGGGAATCACCAACAGGTCCTGCAAGAAAATATTATAGAATTACCGAAGAAGGTATTAACAGACAAAGAATACTTCAGGCACAATGGTTTGAATTCACCGAACAGGTCAATTCATTTTTTGAGGAGGCGGAGTAATGAAACGAATAGATTTTTTGAATGAGCTTTATCATTATTTGAGAGTTTTGTCACATGAAGAAAGAAACGATATTCTTGAAGATTATCGTGAACATTTTCGTGAGGGTGAAATAGAGGGAAAAACAGAAGAACAGATTTGTGAAGAATTAGGTTCACCTTTAGAATGTGCAAAACAATATGTGGGAGATGCGGTTTTTCAATCTTATGCTCCTGTTAAGGAAAAGAAAAAGTCAAAAAAGCCTCTTTGGATTCTGGCATTTATCTGGAATATAATTCAGGCGTTTATTTCCCTTCCTGCTACATTCGGATTATTCCTTCTGACAGCAATAATGATAGTAGCATATTGCTATATTGTACCGGCAATAGGCTCTGTGGCATTTTTGGTGTTTGCAATTTCATCTACAGCGTCAGTGTTCTTTCTTGCAATGATAACACTTTTGTGGACAATATATGAAATTAAGATTTGTTTAAAGAAAATAAATAGTGAGGAGAAATAAATATGAAAAAAGCATTAATACTTTGTGTAATTCTTTTTGGTGTTTCACTTTTCACAACTATTGTCAGCTTTGTAGCCTGTGGTGGTGAGCTTATTAAAGCCGGCATTGAATATGGTATTGAGTATTACAGAGAATATGAACAAATGGAAAATACTAATGATATTACAGATATGATAGAAATGCCCGAAGGTGCAATTATTTAAAATATTTTGATTTATAAGGGAGGAAATTTTTATGTTTAAAGAGAAAAAATTATATAAAAGCACAGAAAAAAAGCTTGACGGTGTTTGTGCAGGTATTGCAGAATTTTTTGAAATAGACCCAACTATTGTAAGAATAATATATGCTGTAGGAACATTGATTACAGGTGCTGTTGGCGGTATAATTGTTTATGGTATTCTTGCTGCGATTATGCCACGAAACCCATTCCCGGTTTATCAGTATAACGATTTTGAGAAAAACAAGACAACAGGAAATAAAAACAAAGCTGAATCAGAGGAAACTGAAAATGGGTAAAATATTGGAGTTTAACACAAATAATCTTGATGACTTGAAGGCTTTGAGAGAACGACTCATAGAGGAATATGAAGAGATTGAGGACCAACTTTATGACCTTGAGGATTTTCAGCCTGATGAGGACGATAAAAAAGAATTTGCCCTTTGGGAAGAGGAGTATAAATTCCTGGAATCAAAACTTGACGAGCTTGAAGGCAGAATTGTAGAGATTGACGAGAAAATATAATAATAAAAATTCGGGGTGATTGAAAATCACCCTTTTTCTTTTATGATAAAGAAATTATAATTTATCGGTGTAATTGATTATTAATTTGGATATGAATCGTAGGGGACGATGCCCACATCGTCCCGTCCCAAAGTGTATTGTTTACCTACTGCGGGCGGATGTGGGCATCCGCCCCTTAAATGATACATGTTTCTATTTTAATTTCATATCATCCCCGACAAACTCCAATTTGTATATGTGCGTTGTCTTTTTGCACTCTGTACAAAAATAATTTTGCTTTTTAGTACATTTTCACCTTTAATTTTTGGGAAAGATAATGTATAATACATTTGTATAATTTTGTAAAATTATCACGGAGGTACATTATGAGTAAAACAGAACTTTTTTGCGAGAAAAACGGTAAGCTCCACACAGGGCATACTATTCTTACCGGTTTTGCTTTTCTCGCATCATCAATCGCATGGGCAATTTATGACCCATATATCACAAAAATTCTTAACAGATTGCTTACGGAATCAGAATGGATAACAAACCTTAGTGCAAAGCTTAACGAAGCATTCCCTATTCTTGCTAAATTTGCTGAAACACAGGGACAGGATGTTAACATTGCGGGTGGCGGAATTACACTTGTTCCGTTGTTTATTGGTATTATTATGACATTCGATAACATTTTCGGTGTTATTTTCCAGCCAACATTTGGTAAACTCTCTGACCGTTGCCGTTCAAAGATTGGTAAACGTCGTCCTTTCATTGTTTATGGTGCTCCTGTTTCAGCGCTTCTTTTTGCGCTTATTCCTTGGGTTGCAATTAAGGCTTCTCTTCCGGCAACAATGATTTGCATTATTCTTTTCGTATTCTCAATGTCACTTTGGCGTGCTCCTGCAGTTGCACTTATGCCTGCACTTACTCCTCCTGCACTTCGTTCAGAGGGTAACGCTATCATCAACCTTATGGGTGGTGTAGGCTCAGTTATCGGTATGGTTGCAGGTACAATTGTTGTTGCGATTTACACAGCAATTACAAGCGTTACAGTTGATGCAAGTAATGAACAATTCACAAGCTTCCCATATGTTTTCCTTACAGGTGCAATTGTTATGGTTATCGGTATGCTTGTTGTTCGTTTTTGCGTTCATGAACCATCAAGTCTTCAGGATATTGCAGACAAGAATCAGTATGCTGACGAAAAGGCTGCTAAAAAGGCTGAAAAGGCTGCAAGAAAGGCTGACAAGCTTTCAAAGGGCGAAAGAAAGAGTCTTATCTTTATGCTCGGTGGATTGTTCTTCCTTTTCTGTGGTACAAACGCTATTACAACATTCTTTGCACTTTTTGCTGCTGAAGTTCTTGGCAAGACAACAAGTGAAGCAACAATTATGACAACACTCTTTGCTGTATGTTCTGCAGCAGCTGCAATCCCTGCAGGTAAAATGGGTAAAAAGCTTGGTCGTAAAAAGACAATTCTTATCGGTCTTGTAGTATTTATGGCTGTATTCCTTCTCTATGTTGTAACAGGCAGTATGGCTGTTATCTGGCTTGCTCTTATCCTTGGTGGTGCTGCAAATATGCTTATCACAGTTAACACATTGCCACTTGTTCTTGAAATCGGTGGTATTGACAAGGTTGGTACATTCACAGGCTACTACTACACAGCAACATTCTCAGCACAGATTGCATCTCCAATCGTTTATGGTATTGTTCGTATGTTCTCAGGCACATACTTGTCACTCTTCGTATACAGCCCGATTATGTTTATCCTCAGTATCCTTTGCATCCTCTTCGTTAAACACGGTGAAGCAATTCCACAGGAAATTGTTGATAAAATTGAAGAAGAAAACGCTGACTAATTAATAAATTAAAATTAAGAGCCCATCGGGGAATTCCTCGATGGGCTTTTTGTTGATTTGCAGATTATTATTTAGCGTATTACCATTGGTTTTCAACATATTCGCAGAAAGCATACAGGTCTTTTATTTCGATTTCTTTTCCGTCGTCTAAAGTTACCGTACCATTCCACACACCATTCACCTGATGACAATGTGTACCTGCTACTCCGACACTGAATCCTGATTCATAATCGAAATATGGCGTCATAGTCATATTGAAACGACCATCCTCGGAAACAATCTTCCAATCTTCCATATATCTGTCTTTAGGGAATTTTTCAACATCCACTGCTCCGATTTTATGAGCTTTTCCATCCCAGAAAAGACATGTTTCGGTAGCGTAGCTTTCATCACCGATTGCCCAGGTAATTTCAAAGCCAAAAATGTGCTTTTCACCGTTTTCATCATAGACATACTGAGAGCCGTTTCCCCAATACCAGACAAGCTTATACGGAGTATTTACTCGTCCCCAATCCATATAGCAGAAGGTATCATCCTTTGAAAATTCATAGACATCATTGCCGAATCTGTATGTACCGCTTACGGGCATAGAGTTTTGCTTTGTGGTCATAAAATATCGTGTCGGATGGTTTTTAAAAGGTAGGACGGTTGTGATATTCTCGTGACCTGGTAAAATATCCATATGGAAATTACATTCAACTGTTTTTCCGTTGCAAGGAGCTTTAAACCATAATGTTTTATATGTTTCGTGAGTATCAAATTCTACCTGTGCTTCCCTTACATTGGCGCGGAAATAGTTAGGCACGTCACCCTTTGGCGGAAGAATGTATTTGCTTTCACCACCCACGTACATATAGTTTGCCTCTGCGATAACCTTCTGGTTCTGGAGGTCAACTAATTTGGCACAAACATAACCACCGATTGAAATATTTGCAAAGCTCAACTCAACGATATAGTTTTTATTTCGGATTATATAAAAATCCCATTCTTTTTTACGCCAATTAGGTGAAGAAAGATTTCTGTCATAAGTAAAAACATTTTTTCTTGCCCAACCCTTCGCGAGAAGTGTTCCGTCCTTGTCGAGAAGTGGAGTTTCTTCTGTATATTCAATTTGTTTTGATTTTTCATCCCATTCCCAGAAACTTTTATATGTCCTTGGCAATTCATTTGACATATTATCAACTCCTTTTGATAAAATTATAGCAAGAAAAAATTTATAATTCAATAAAAAGATACTTTATTATACAAATTATAATTTGTCAATTTGTGCCTTCCATTCAGAAATGGAAGGCACAGGGAAATTATGCTGATACTATGTTATGGAAAACGAATTGAGATTTTAAGATGATTGCCTGACAGGATTTATCATATTCGGTTTCGTTACAGACAGATTTTGTAATGTCGAGTTTTTTGTCGAACAACAAATATGTAGCAATTCTGTCAAAAATCTTATGAGCCTGCATACCACCAGCAGAATATGGCATATAGATATCAAGGCTCATTGTAGTATCAAGCTCCCTTTTGTCGGTAGAAATAATCTGACCCGTTTCAAGCGTTTCAGTAAGCTTCGGACCGACTTGACAACCTTTTGTTGACAATGCAACAATAGGCTTGTCTAAAGGAATAGGTTTTATATCGTTTTCATAAGCGACAACAAATGTCAGGTCGGCAAACTGACCCTGACTTGTAAGTGATGCCATTATTTCTGATACGATATTGCCGTTTATTGTCATGTGTTACCCTCCGTTGTTTTTCTTATTACCGCCCAGATATATACGATATTATCGCGAATTTTAATCTTTTCGGCACGGTCAATCATATAGATATTATTTTCAATATCATGGATTCTGTATCCGTCGTGGAGTTTTGTAATGTCGTGATTACCGGGACCTATGTACAGATAAACATCATTATTGTTTATACCGATTGGAGTCCGTTCACCTTCCATATAAAGCTTTGTCTTGTATCGTAAAGGCTGAATAAAGGCGTGAAACGCACAGCTTTTCCAACCTTCCCGGTTTGAAATATAAACGTATGAGCCATATCGGTCAAGCATTTTGTTGATATTCATATTTCCACCGCCTGAAAAACAAAATCCACATCTGTTAAAAAATCAGTTGCATTAAGCATTGCTTCGTCGCGGAATTTTATTGCATTTTCAAAGATTGCGGACGGACTTTTAGAAATTGTCACGTCACCCGCCTTAAAGGATGTTACATTATCTTCGGATTGAGACTGAAGAAGAGAGTAATTGTATAATGCAATTCCCGCACAAGCGTTAATTACGGCAGGTTCGTCCTCGAATTTAACATCCTTGAGCCTTTTTGAAAGCTTTGAACACGCTGCCATACAAAAAGGGATTATTCGCTTTGTTTCTTCTTCCGATAATAAGCCGACGTCTTCAAGCAACTGAGAAACAGACCATACATTAATCATTTTTCATCATCCTTAATTAAACATTCATTACTTTAGATGCATCAGCAAAGATTTTTGCAAAGCCTGAAATCTGTGTGATTGCTGCACGTTCAAGCTGACGGTCAATAAGACGGTCAAAGTCAGTCATAACGCCACCTGCAGTAACCATTTCAAGAGCATAGTCTTTATCAAGTGCCACGAGTGTAGAGTCAATGTCAGTTGACTTGATAAGCTTTGCGCCGAGAGGAGTAATCATTTCACCATTACCGTGGAAATTAAGACCTGCAGGAGCATCGCGGAATTCAGGCATAGTGAGAAGCTTTGCAGTTACATCAGGAGATGCAATAAGTGTGTTCATTTCGTATGGTGAAAAGCTGTTCCAGAGTGCGATTAAATCTTCGTATGAAACTGTGCCTGAAGCAGCAGGTGCGATTTCCTGAGCAGGATTGTTGTTGCCGTCACCGTCAATAAGAACATTAACTGCATCCTTGAACTGTGAACGGGCAATATATGCACCAATCTGACGAAGTGTTACTGTGAAAAGGTCAAGACGCTGGAAACGGATTGCTTCATAAGATGCAACGAGCATTCTGCCACGCTTTTTAAGTGTTACAAGGTTTTCCTGAGTATGAACTACTGTTTCAGGAATCTGTGCACCCTCACTGACTTCCTTAAGCTCTTTTTCGTCAGCTGTCGGAATTGATGTGATTGTTCTGTAATCAAGTCCGTTGATGTTTGTCTTTGTTGCGATGATTGAGTCAAGATGTTTGCCTTCCTCAATACCCTGACGGACTGCTCGTGATACATATTCAGGGAAGAGTACAGCTGAGTCAGTTGTTGCAAAGAATTTGTCAACTGTTGAGCTGCCTGCACCCTTAAGCTTGATGTCAAAACGCTTTAACTGTCTTTCAAATGCATCAAGTCCTTCAAGAGAAGTACCCTTGTAGTTTTCGCTTGGGTCAATTCTTTCAAGTTCAGAAAGAAAACCGTTAGTTGTGTTGTAAAGTCCTTTGTCGAGTTTAATTGTTTCAAAAATAGCCATTATATTTTTCCTCCTTAAAATTTGAACTCATTGTTTGAGTTGTTATCTGATTTTTCTTCCACATAAAGCTGACTTACAGGCGGAAGAACTGATTTTGCCTGTTTCTCAAGAGAAACACATAAGTTTTCAAGTGTGTCTGTTGAAAGACTTTTAAGAATTTCATCAACACACTCACCCTGAATTGACGGTACAGCAAGTGCAAAGTTTTTTCTTGCATTTAAAACCAGATTTTCACGGTATTTTTCACCGTCAAGACTTTTTTCTTTTAATGAATCCATATACTGAGAAAGCTTTTGAAGGTCTTTTTCATTAAGAGTAAGACTTTTTTCTTCCTTGATGGATTTTAAAATATTTTCCATTGATTTCTCCTTTTTAAATGATTTGGTGACACCGGCATTTCGTTGCGCCGGTACAGCCACAAATGACCATTCATAAGCATCGGTGATGCCTGTGATAGTTTTGTAGCAGATTTCACCATTGTACTTTCTGCCTGAAATGTGGTTGCAATGTGCTTCACCGCATACAGAGCAGATTCGTGAATCTGAGGCACAGCTTATGCTGACCTCTTTTTTTATGCCACTTTCAATATCCTTGATAAGGGACTCGTTCTTTTCACTTCTTATAGTGTAGCACCATGCTTTTAAGTACATATAGGTCATACCGTCAACGGTTTTTCTGTCATTGTCAACAATAAGCTGAGTTTTATATGTACGACAGCTCTGGTCCTCACTTTTCATACTGTGATTCTGAATTCCCGTTTTGCCCACAAAAAGTGATTCAAGGGCTTTAAGGGAGTTTTCATCAAAGCGCTCAAAATCTCTGTCAATGTCGTTGTCACAAAGAGTAACGCTGAAGCAGAAAATCTCGTCTTTGTTAAGTGGTCGTAAGGAATACTTGTTGATAAGGAGCATATCCTCGTCAGTTGGTACACCAACCTGATGTACAGCAGAATAATTTTTTTTAATCAAGCTTTTCACCTCCTAATGCTTTAGCTTGAGCTTTGTAAAGCTCTGCCTTTGCCTGTTCAACTGAGTCCTGAAGCGTAATATCGTCCCAGATAACCTCAACACCTGAACTGTTACCGCAAAGCCTTAAATAAAAGTTGCAGATTTTTTCGATGACAGGTGTTAATATTCGTCTGTATGTACAGAGTTCGGTTGTAAGGGCATCTGCCTGTTGTGATGACATTCGCTCCGTTGTGCTCCAGCTGATGCCAAGCATAAATGGTGGAATAGAAAGCTTTGCTACAATCTGTTCGAGCAATTGCTTAACGGGAATTTCACTGTCAAGAATCTGATTGTCAGCACCGATAACCTTAATCTGCACATCACCAACTGCTACAAAATCCTTGACACCATTGCCATTCATAGCATTTGCCCATTCAGTAGCAATCTGCGTTGCTCTCTCTTTTGCATAAGCACGGTCAAGCATATCGGAGCCGGGATTATAGGTGACAGCATAACGGATATTGCCTGCTCGGTCGAAGTTTTGTCCTATGGAGTTATAAATCTTTAAAAGAATTGAAGAAACAAATGGCAGACCCTTTAAAATTGAAGTGCCCGTAATGCACCCTGCTTCGGGATTAAGTGAAGAGAACATAACCAAATCCTGATATTTCACAGGAGTACCTGATAAGCTGTCGGGACGGCAGACAAGAATTTCATTGAATTTATCGGGATTTCTCTTAAGACTTATATTGCAAATAGGAACATTGTAAAGAGAGTGAATTCCATTACCGTTTGTGATAATTTCACCCGCAGATGTGCCGTAAGTAAGCAATTGTTCAAAGTAGATATCAATAAATTGATGAAGTCCTTGTGATGTACCGTTGACGCTGATGCTTTTTATAAAATTATCAAGTTCTGCCTGATTTTTACCGTTAAGGGTTTTCACCTGAAAACCACCTGTAAGTCGTACAAGCTTGTAAATTGCAGTATCGATAATTGGAACTGCCTCTCGGAGTGAACGATAAAGCTGAGGACTTACTACCTGTGAGGGATAAAGGTCATACAGGTTGTCAAGGGATTTAGAAGTTGTCTGAGGCGTAGCTGCGCAGACCGTTCTCTTGCCGAATTTGTCGAATATTGACAAGTATTTTCCTCCTTTCAGTTTCTTTCTACGGACAAAGCAAAGAATGAGTTGTCCGTGTGTTCAAGAGCTGTAGCCACAAAGTAACGGATATCATCCATTGCGTGGTCATACTCTTTCTTTGGAGTGTCGTGAACACTGTTGCAGTCCCAACGATACATTGAAAACTCACGGATTGTATCTGTACAGGAGCTGCCGATAATGATTTTGCGGTTTTTCAGTTTTTCCGATACCTTACGGATACCGTCTGATACCTGATTTTTTGCAGGGATAACACGGAACTTTCCTTCACGACGTATACATTCTATGAAGGATGCTGCAGAGGGGTCAACTATCACTGCTTCAACTCTTTTGTTATTTGCAAGTTCAACTAATTTGTCATAGTATTCCTTGTCGGTCATCTGAAAGCCTTTTGCCTTTGAATCGTGATAGAATTCTCTTAATCTGTACCAGACATCGTTATGAAGTCCCCAGAGTCCGAACGATGCAGGGTTAACAGTACCGTAGTCACAGGAGATGTAATACTGACTACAGCTGTCAGGTAATGCATTTGTTGTGTGGTCCTTTTCATTGAAAAAGGGATACACCAGTCCGTCAACAGCAACCCATTTGCCAAGGACAAATCTCTCGTAAAATGCACCTGAATAAAGTGCCTCATAACGATTTCTTATGGATTTGGTAAGCGATGGATTATCCTTCATCAAAAAATGAAGATAGAGACAATTTTTTTCTTTTGCCTTTTTTATCCACTCATTATAAAACCAATGAAGAGGATTTTCGGGATTACAGTTAAACCAGAATTTTGAACCGGTGACGGAGCATCGCGCAAGTGCCTGTTCAACAAAAGAACGGGGCATAAGAGCAACCTCATCAAGAAGCACACCCGAAAGAGTCATACCCTGAATAAGTGATGCTGATGATTCGTCACGGCCGCCAAAAAGGTAAAACCTGTTACTTCTTTTGCCCTTACTAATGAGAATAATGTTTGAGGACTTTAATTCCTTAACAATAAATCCCATTTGTGTAAGTACAGGTAAAAGAGGTGTGATTACATTTCGTCGCAGAGAAGTGATTGTCTTGCCGCAGATTGCAAATGAGGAGTCGGAAAAACTGTAGAAGCTCCAAAGAATAAAAGAAATTGACATACAAAGAGTTTTGCCGCTTCTGACAGCACCGTCACAGATGATTGCGTCACAGTCTTTATACGGACTCTGACTACACCACCAATTAAGCACTGTCAATTGCTTGGGAGAGAATTTGCGGAATTTAATTTCAGCCATCCATTTCACTCTCCGTTTGCTTTAGGGCACTTCGTTCAATGGCCTCGTAAAAGGACAGTGCGCCATTATCTCTGTCGTCACAGGATATGTCGGCAAGCCTTTCCAGAGCCTTAAGTCTGTCAAAAAATTTGATTTCCATACCTTTTCCGTTTGTGATTTTGATTTCTGACACATTAAACAGGTCGAGAGAATCAATGTCGGGGGAATTGTTATCGTTAACAGAAAGGATAAGACGGATTGCATCACTTACAGAGCCGAAAGCAAGGCGTTGAAGACCTGCCGAAACAAGATTACTTGTGGCGGGACATTCTTTTTCAACCTGTGTAATCTTATCTTTTATCTCCTTTCTTGACAGCATTGCAACTCCTCTGTATTCAGGGAGAAGTGTAAAACCTGAACGAATTGCCGCTTCCTTTGGATTCCGTAGTCGAACATAGTGACGACAGAAATCCACTTCTTTTTTTGTCAGCTTCTTTTTACTCATTTGGTAACCTCCTTTAATTGAGGGAATTAAGGTAAAAAAATAGTTATTTTTACTTCTTACCTGAAAAAATACCCTCCATATATAGGCCGGAAATGCAAAATCGTCCCGGGAAATGCGGGACGATTTTCAAAAAACGTGAAATTGTTTACAAATTGTTCACAAATAGAGCTGTTTTTTGTGGTTGACAGGAGCAAAAATAGGTATATAATTAAAAATAGTTAACCGATTAATTATTAACCGATTAACTAATTTAAAAAGGTATGTGAAGATATGATAGAAAAGATTAAAAAGATTAACGACACTTTTCACAGTTATCATTGCAATCACAGAAGTATAATTGATGCAAGATTTCGTGAAAAGGGAATTTATTACGGGCAACCGCCAATTCTTAAATATTTGAGCGAAAATAAAAATGTGACTCAGAAGGAGATTGCAGACTTTCTTCATGTTTCTGCACCATCCGTTGCAACATCACTTAAACGAATGGAAGAATCAGGTCTTGTTGTCCGTGTGGAAAATAAAAAGGATGCAAGAAGAAATAGTGTAAAGATTACAAAAAAAGGTCAGGAGCTTGTGGAGTACGCTGACAATCTTTTTCTGCGTATTGACGATGTTGCCTATAATGGTTTTACAGAAGAAGAAATGGATACATTAGTACAGTTTCTTGAGAGAATGAATAATAATTTAATGGCTTTTGCAAAGGAGGAGAATGATGTTTAAGCTTTTAAAATATGCAAAAAAATATATAATTCCTGCAATTCTGTCACCGCTTCTTATGATTGGTGAGGTTGTGTTGGAACTTATAATTCCACTTGTTATGGCTGACATTGTAAACATTGTTCAGACCGGTAAAACAGTAGCTAATGACAGCTTTATTGAGGTTTTGCGAAACGGGTTTGATGTCATACTTGCTAATTTTGGTGTTGAAATGCCGGATGGCGGTATGGATGCCATTCTGCTTCTTGGGTTAGAAATGCTGGTTTATGCATTAGGCTCACTTTTTTGTGGTGCTATGGCTGCACGAATGGCTGCTGTGGCAGGTATGGGCTTTGGTGCGACACTCCGTGAAACAATTATGGGCAAAATTCAGCGTTTCTCTTTCTCAAATATCGATAAATTCTCAACAGCATCACTTATTACACGAATCACAACTGATGTAAACTCTGTTCAGAATACATTTGTTATGATGATAAGAATGATGTTCCGTGCTCCTGTTATGCTTGTTGTGGCACTTATCATCACTGTAACAATGAGTAAGGGTGTTTCAAAGGCTTTTGCAGTTTCACTTCCTCTTATTGCAATTATCCTTATAATCTTTGCACCGATTGCTTTAAAGAGATTTAAGGTAATGCTTGAAATGTTCGACGGCTTCAATGCATCAATTCAGGAAAACCTTACAAATATCCGTGTTGTAAAAGCGTTTGTCCGTTCAGAACACGAAAAGAAAAAATTCAAGAAAGCTAATGATGAGCTTATGGGTGCAGCATTGCATGCTGAAAAGCTTATGATTTTGGGTATGCCTACATTCACAATCATTATGTATGGCACAATCCTTGCAATTCTTTACATTGCAGCAAAGGAAATTTCTTATGAAACATTGGCTATCGGTGATTTCTCTGCAATTTTTACATATATTATGCAGATTCTTATTCACTTCCTGATGGTTGTTTTGCTTATTGCACAGTTCTTTATGTCACAGGCAAGTGCAAAGCGTATTCTTGAGGTTGTTGAGGAAATACCAAGCATTCGTGATGATACTGCAACAGAAAGTGTTGTAAAAGATGGTTCAATCGAATTTGATAAGGTTACATTCAAATATGATGGTGCATCTCTTCCTACAATCAACAACGCATCATTTAAAATTAACAGTGGTGAAATGGTTGGTATTATCGGTGCAACAGGTAGTGCTAAATCAAGCCTTGTTCAGCTTATTCCCCGACTTTATGATGTTAATGAAGGTCAGGTTAAGGTTGGTGGTGTGAATGTAAAGGATTATAAGATTCACGCACTTCGTGAAGAGGTTAGTATGGTGCTTCAGAAAAATGTTCTTTTCTCTGGTACAATTGCAGAAAACCTTCGTTGGGGTAACAAAAATGCAACTGACGAGGAACTGGTTGCTGCTTGTGAAATTGCTGATGCACATTCCTTTATTTCATCATTCGCTGACGGATATAATACAGATTTAAGTCAGGGTGGCGTGAATGTTTCAGGCGGACAGAAGCAGAGACTTTGTATTGCCCGTGCAATTCTCAAAAAGCCAAAAATCCTTATTCTTGACGACTCAACAAGTGCTGTTGACACATTTACAGACTCAAAAATCAGAACAGGACTGCGTTCCTGTATCCCGGATACAACAAAAATTATTATTGCACAGAGAATTTCATCAGTTTCCGATTGTGATAAGATTATTATTCTTGAAGAAGGCTGCATAAACGATATCGGTACACACGAAGAATTGCTTTCTCGTAACGAGATTTACAAAGATATTTACGAATCACAGCAAAAAGGCAGTGATGATTTTGATGTAGTAGGAGGTGGAGAATAATGGCAGGACCAATGGGAGGACCAATGGGAGGTCCAGGCGGTAGAAGGGGTATGCGTGGACCTGTTCCGAAGCCCAAAAATGCAAAGGGAACAATCCGCAGACTTTTAAAATACATCCTTAAGCAAAAAGGCTTGTTCTTCGGTATGCTTATTTTTGCTGCAATCAGCTCAATAGCAACTGTTTCAGGCTCATTATTCATCAAGCCTATTATCGATGATTTCCTTACTCCACTTATCGGTAAGGAATTTGAAGGACCACTTGTTACTGAGCTTTTCAAAATGATGGGTATTATGTCTTGTGTTTTCTTCGGTGGCGCTCTGGCTTCATACGGACAGTCAAAATGCTCCGTATGGCTTACACAAAAGACACTTAATACACTCCGAAAAGACCTGTTTGACGCACTCGCTGATTTGCCAATCAACTTTTTTGATTCACGACCAAATGGTGAAATTATGAGCCGTTTTACAAATGACGTTGAAACACTTCGAATGTTCATAAGTCAGGGTCTTACACAATTTATTTCATCAGGTGTTATGATTATAGGTTCATTCTGCATTATGCTGTTTTTAAGCTGGGAAATGACACTTGTTGTTATAGCAATGGTTTGTGTAATGGTGTTTGTTACAAAAACTCTCGGTAAAAAGAGTGCTTTCTTCTTTAAGAAACAGCAGGAGCAGTTAGGCTCTGTAAATGGTTATATTGAAGAAATTATTGAGGGGCAAAAGGTAGTTCAGGTGTTTAATCACGAGGAAGAGGTTGTTGCTCATTTTGATGAGGTTAACGAAAATCTTCGTAAGGCAGCAACAAGTGCAAATACCTTTGCAAGTATGTTAGGGCCTATTATGAACAACCTTTCCCATATCACATATGCACTCACAGCGGCTCTTGGCGGACTTTTAGCTCTTAAAGGAACAATGTCTCCGGGTGAAATTGTTGCATTCTTACAGTATATCCGTAGCTTTACACAGCCTATTTCAAATATCACACAGCAGTTCAACAATGCATTTATGGCTCTTGCAGGTGCAGAGAGAATCTTTGATATTATTGATCAGAAGCCGGAGCTTGACGAGGGATATGTAGTTCTTGTCAATGCAACAATTGATGATAAGGGTAATATTCACGAAACTGAAAATCACACAGGTATCTGGGCGTGGAAGCATACTCACGGTGACGGTAGTGTTACTTATACTCGTCTTGCAGGTGACATTGTATTTGAAGATGTTACATTTGGATATAAAGAAGAAAAAACTATTCTTCACAATGTTTCTCTTTATGCAAAACCGGGTCAGAAAATCGCATTTGTCGGTTCAACAGGTGCGGGTAAGACAACAATCACAAATCTTATCAACCGTTTCTATGAAATAAATGACGGTAAAATCCGTTATGACGGAATTAATATCAAGAAGATTAAAAAAGACGATTTGCGCCGTTCTCTCGGTATTGTTCTTCAGGATACACATTTGTTTACAGGTACTATTGAGGAAAATATCCGTTACGGTAATCTTGATGCCACACACGAACAGATTGTTGAGGCAGCAAAGCTTGCAAATGCTCATTCGTTCATTACACATCTTCCTGACGGGTATGACACAGTCCTTACAGGTGACGGTTCAAACCTTTCACAAGGTCAGCGTCAGCTTATTTCAATTGCCCGTGCAGCAGTTGCAGATCCTCCTGTTCTTATTCTTGACGAAGCAACAAGCTCAATTGATACAAGAACAGAAAAGCTTATTGAACAGGGTATGGATAAGCTTATGAGTGGCAGAACAGTTTTCGTAATTGCTCACCGACTTTCAACAGTACGAAATGCAAATGCGATTATGGTTCTTGAAAAAGGAAAAATCATTGAGCGTGGTGACCACGACGATTTGATTGAACAAAAAGGTAAGTATTATCAGTTATATACAGGCAACTTTTCTGATAATTGATTATCTGTTGTAACACTTTAAAATAAACAGCAGTAAGGCGGGGTTAAACAACCTCGCCTTTGTTATTTCTATATTAAAATTATAATTTGTCGGTGTAATTGATTATTAATTTGGATATGAATCGTAGGGGACGATGCCCACATCGTCCCGTTCCAAAGTGTACTATTGACCTGCTTCGGGACGATGAAGGCATCGTCTCCTACAAGATATGTTGTTCTATATTAATTCCCCGACAAACTCCAATTTACAGAATGATACAAAGCAAACCGTTACATCCTTCGTTGATTACTCTTTCAAGGGTTTCCTGGAATTTCATTCGAGCATCCGTCGGCATATGATAAAGCTTATTTCGAAGTCCCTCGTTTACAAGCTCGTTAAGAGATTTGCCGAAAATGTTTGACTCCCAAATTTTACTTGGGTCATCCTGAAATCCGTCAAGAAGATATTTTACCAATTCCTCTGATTGGCTTTCACTGCCGACAATAGGTGCGACCTCTGTTTTGATATCTGCTCTCATCATATGAATTGATGGTGCAGATGCCGAAAGTCTTACCCCGTATCTTCCCCCTTGTTTTACGATTTCAGGCTCTTCAAGAGTTAATTCACTAATTGTGGGCATAACAATTCCATAACCTGTGGTTTGCACCTCATCAAGGGCAGCTTTAATTCGTGAATATTCCTTTTTGATTTGGGATAATTCTTTTAAGCAGGTGAGTAGTCCCTGCTCATTTTCGATGGAAATACCTGTTGATTCGTGAAGAATTTTATAAAACAAATCATTATTTATATTCACATTGAGCCAAGCACTTCCCACGCTCAAATCCATTGATGAAATCTTCGCATCTGTTACATATTCGCATTCGCAGAGTGTATCCGTCATAGTGCTGATATCCCTGACATAATTTATATCCTGAATTGACTTCATAACACTCTTGTAAACATTTGCCTTAAGCCAATGGTCTTCTGAAAGTCCGACTAACCACAAGGGCAGGTCAACTCCGATTTCTTTAACAGGAAATTCAAAAAGAATTTGTGTGATGATTTCTTTTATTTCCTGCTCACTGAGTTCAAGACAATTGACTGCAATAACAGGTACATTGTATTTTGCTGAAAGCTGATTTGAAAGGCTTTTTGCCTGTGCACTTTCGGGGTGCATACAGTTAAGGAGTACTACAAACGGCTTGTTAAGCTCCTTTAATTCGTTGATAACTCTTTCCTCTACTTCTTCATATTCGTCACGTGGAATGTCGCTTATACTTCCATCAGTTGTGATTACCAGACCTATGGTTGAATGCTCTGTAATAACCTTTTTTGTGCCGATTTCAGCCGCCATATTAAAAGGAATTTCATTTTCATACCAAGGAGTTCGCACCATTCTCGGTTGGTCATCTTCAATATATCCTAAGGATGACGGTACAATATATCCGACACAGTCAATCATTCTTACATTAAAAGTTGCATTGTCAGGAAGAGTGATTTTTACTGCGTTTTCAGGTATAAATTTTGGTTCGGTGGTCATAATTGTTTTGCCGGCAGAAGACTGTGGCAATTCGTCAGTGGCTCTTTCGCGGACGGCATCATCTTCCATATTCGGCAGAACAACTGAATCCATAAATCGTTTGATAAAAGTGGATTTTCCTGTCCTGACAGGTCCGACAACTCCTATGTAAATGTCACCACCTGTGCGGGTGGCAATATCACTGTAAATACTGGAATTACTCATAATGCTCCTCCTTTACATTTTCGGTATAAGCAATTTGCACTTTTCCTTGACGCTGGATTCTGTCAGGTGATTTTCTCGCATAACAGCTTCAACTGTTGTGTTGTATTTTTCTGCAATATCCCAGAGCGCTTCACCTGAATCTGCAAAATACACGGTCAAAGCAGCTGTTTTTATGGATTTTACCTTATCTTTGTTAATCGTGAGGTCTGTTGCAATATGCTTTTCCTTTTCTGCAAAAACAAAGCAACGGATATTGACCTCGGCTCGTATATCAAGTTGATTATCGCTGTTTAAAACATAACTGAAGGCTGAAACACTACAATGCGGAGTGCAGGACAGAACACAATCAACAACTCCCGCAGGACGATTGTATGTATAAGGTATTTGTCGTTGAGCAAAACAGATTTCACCCTTGATGTCTTCATAAATAATCTCTGCTGTGATTTCTCCGTTTACGGAATATGAAGAATCTGTCAGAGCAAAGGTTGAGGTTATATCTGTGCAGAGAAAAGACAGAATTTCACGAATACCGGAGGTGTTTATTTCAGCAACACTTCTGCAAAGAAAGCTATCCTCAAAATTTTCTTGCAAGGAAGAAAAATAACATACGGATTTTTTGATTTCGGTTTCATATTTTGTTGAATAAGCATCTTTGACACAAGGGAGAGTGCGAACGATATATCCACAGGCAGAAAAATTGATTATTGCAGAGATATCCATAAGATTTTTGTCTCCGGACAGGTCAAATCTCGGTTTGACCTCAAGGTCCATAACGGAGAGATATGAGTCAAGAAGACACTCTTCAGTGATGTCGGCTGCGTCTATTATCTGATTTAAGTTTATTGTGTTATCAATAGTTTGTACTTGATGGGTTTGGGTACCGGTGAAAGTGGTGTGAACAATCAATTCACCCTTCAAAAATAATTTATCCGAAATGATTTTCAGTTCATCAATCACACAGGAACCATAGGAAGCAATAACACAGCCCATAGGTTCAGAAAGTGTACCGGCATCACAGGTTTCTGACACTGAAAATGTCTTCTCAATAACCGAACAAAGGTCGCAGATTTCATCCTTTTCAGTTTTAAGAGTTATTCCGTCACCACAAGCATCTGAAACAACTTCAATTTGTTTTTTTATGTTGGATTTTGCGAAAACAGTTACTGCACCATGAACTTCAAAACGGCGTTGCCCGGAAACTCTGTAATTGACATAATCGGTTTTTGCACCAACAAAAATATCTGTTGCAATATGGTTGGATTTCAATTCGATTTGCTTGGCAAACTGAATATTCTGCTCGTAGCAGTTAAGTTTGCCATCTTCACAAGTGTAAAGAATACGCAAAATACAGTTGCATTCGGCTGTGATTCTGTCTCCATTGACCTGGTGAGATTTTACACCGGGAATACAGACGCACCTTATAAATTTCACAATGTCCGGTAAATAGTCGGGAAGTGTAATATCACAGTCAATGGCGTGTTCACAGTTTCCCTGAAAATTCGTTTCACAAAGGGAAATTTTTTCTTTATGTATGTTGAATTCCATTGTTATTTCTCCTTTTCTGCCATTTGTTTCAATTAAGTGTATGCAAGTTGGATTTGAAATAGTATTTCTAATTTAATTTAATGTGTAAATTATAATTTGTTAAGCTAAAAATCCTCTTCATCTTTTCATTTTTCTTTTAATAATTCTTGAAAAATATAGCGTTGTATGGTACAATATATCGAATATATTAAAGTGGAAAGGTCTGTTTTTATGTCAGGACATTCAAAATGGAGTACCATTAAGAGAAAAAAGGAAAAAACCGATAACGCGAGAGCTAAAGTTTTCACAAAAATCGGTCGTGAAATTGCAGTTGCAGTTAAAGCAGGCGGTGCTGACCCTGCAGGTAACTCAAAGCTTAAGGACGTAATTGCAAAGGCAAAGGCTGCAAATATGCCAAACGATAATATTGAAAGAGTTATTAAAAAGGCAGCAGGTGAAGGTAGTGGTGAAAACTACGACGAAATCGTATATGAGGGCTATGGTCCATCAGGTATTGCGATTATCGTTGAAACACTTACAGATAACAGAAACAGAACAGCAGCCGATGTTCGTCACTATTTTGATAAATTCGGTGGCAATATGGGTCAGAGCGGTTGTGTTTCATTTATGTTCAACCGTCAGGGCGTAATTCTCTTTGAAAAAGAGGGCATTGACGAAGACCAGCTTATGGAAGATGCTCTTGAAGCAGGTGCAGTTGACTTTATTGCAGAAGACGAAATCTATGATGTTCGTACAGAAGCAAACGATATGGGCGCAGTTCGTGATGACCTTGAAGCAAAGGGCTACAAATTCGTTTCTGCTGAAGTAGAATATGTTCCAAGCACATACACAACTCTCACAAACCCTGATGACATCAAAAACATGGGCAGAATGCTTGAAATGTTTGATGAAAA
>JAZSHP010000108.1:0-4309 GCA_045533355.1 Candidatus Fimenecus sp. | reverse complement strand
CAACATAAACAACCAATACATAAGGATGTATCAACAATTATTTTATTATCTTTATTTTTCAAAGCCTTTGCAGGACAAGTTAAAACACATTTACAACAGCGAGTACATTCCGAATTCATTTCGGGAAATTTCTTAACATATTTATCTCTGATTTTATCAAAAAGAGTTCTAATTCTCGCTCCTGCCTTTTCGCTTACCGAATTTGCATTGATGAATTCAGGCAAAATAATGGGGTTTTCCAAATCAAATTCAGTATCCCCCGCTTTTTCATACACCGACAAAATCAGACCTTTGTTTTCAGACGCTTTAATTGTTGCAATTTTTTCATGCGGAATTTTAAGCGTGTCTGCAATAAATCCGTCAATGCCGAAAACATCTTTTGACGAGAAAGTAAGCCCCAGATGTCTTCTTTGACCGTTTGTCGGACCGTTACCTTCCATAATATCAACCGCATCCACTATTGTGAAATCAGGTTTCACGGTAGCCGCAAGTTCAACAAGCATATTTGAAAAATCAATGATGTTGGGATATTTTGCGTGAAATTCAGGTTTTTCAAGACCGGGAATACAACCGAAGAGATTTTTAACACCCGCTGTAATACAAGTTGAGTTATGTGTTTTGAACTTTGCAGCATTAATGACATAATCTGCATCGGCAACCGTCTTGATAATGTTAAAATATTTATTCTGAAAATTATCGTCGCATTTGATTTTTACGCTTGTAAAATCAGTGTTCAGTTCAGCAAATTCTTCGAGAAATGAATATCCGCATTTGCTGTAAACCTCCTGCATATTTGAAAAAAGCAATAATGCTCCGCCGGGGCAATCGGCAACCGTTATTCTGCTGATACCGATTTCTTTTAAGTATTTGATTATTGCATAAATAAAATCGGGGTTGGTTGTCGCAGCAAAAATCGGATTTTTATCGGTCACCAGATTAGCTTTAATAACAATATGCATATCCGACGATAATTCATTTTTTATATTATGAGTTTCAAAATGCTTAACTACCGCACTGTATATATTATCATAACTGTCACATTTATAAACGGCATATTTATTCATTCATTCACTTCGCCTTCACCTGAATTCAATTTATGATAACATACACAAAAATATTTTTAAAGCCTTTTTATATAATTTCATAAAATCTTCCGATAATTCCTGAAATTATGTGCTTCTGCCGTTGCAGACTTCGCTCACTGTTTCAGCACCGTGTTTGAAGTTTCATCGAAAAACCTCCTTTACTTAAAAGAAAAAGTGCAACAGGATTTTATGTCCCGTTGCACTTAAATGTTTAATTATTTAGTCGAAAAAAGGTATAAATTATTTGTTCTTTCTGAACGCGGATATAACTTTGCTGATTGATTTGTAAGCATTGGTTTCAAGCTCTTTTTCTGCTTCTTTCAGTTGTTTTCTTATCTTAATGCTCTGCGGGCAATGCTTTTCGCATTTTCCGCAACCTACGCATTTTGATGCCGGTGCATATTGCTTCGAAATTGTATTTTTGACATACTCTTTAAATCCCGCAAAGCTGCTATCGGTAAAACGACGGTTATACGCAGAAAAAGTTCCGCTGATATTAACCTTTTGAGGACAGGGCATACAGTATCCGCATCCGGTACAAGGAACTTTCATCTTTGCGTTAATTGCTTTAACAACTCGCCTAAGCATTTCTTCATCGTTGGAGGTCAGTTCGCCGATTTCGGTTTCAGATGCAGTTTTAATATTATCATCTACCATTTCATCGGAATTCATGCCCGAAAGCACAACCGTGACCTCAGGTTGATTCCACAGCCAGCGAAAAGCCCACTGCGCCGGAGTGTGTTTAACGGTATGCTCGTCAAAAATCCGTTTTGCATCCGACGGAAGATTATTGACAAGTCTTCCGCCGCGAAGAGGCTCCATAATCATAACAGGAATCCCCTTTTCGTTGGCATAATTCAAGCCTTTACGCCCCGCCTGAGTATGTTCATCCATATAGTTATACTGAATAAGGCACATATCCCAGTCATAAGCATCAATAATTTTGCAGAACATATCCGAACCGCCATGATATGAAAATCCGATCTGACGAATTGCACCGCTTGCTTTTTTCTCTTCTATCCACTTTTCAATTCCTATGCTTTTCAAACGTTCCCAAATCTTGATATCAGCCATCATATGCATAAGATAAAAATCAATATGGTCAGTACGAAGTCTTTTCAACTGTTCGTTAAAAAGCTTATCAAGGATTTCTGTGCTGCGCATAAGCTGAGGCGGGAGCTTTGTTGCAATATAGACTTGGTCTCGGATATTGTTTTTTTCAAAAATCTCTCCTATTGCCGATTCGCTTCCGGGATAAATAAATGCTGTGTCGAAATAATTTACGCCTTTATTAAAAGCTGACATTATCTGACGCTCCGCATCCTCCATATTTATTCTACCCATTTTCTTTTTGAAGCGCATACAACCGAAGCCTAAAACAGAAAGTTTATTGCCGTATTTATCTTCACGATATTTCATAAAACTACCTCCAATCAGGCTAATATTATCTATAAATTCTTATTTGTCTGGTTGAATTATATCATACACATACCCAAAATTCCACTATGAAAACATTTCTTGCCGACGGTGGCAGAAGTTCTTGCCGATCACAGGGATATTTATGCTCGGAGTGTCGCCGTCATAAGTTGTCATATGAATTGAAAACATATAGTTTTAGTAGCAGCATACAAACAACTTATTTTCTTTAAAAATCAGTTGTTCGTTAGCTTTAAATTCTTTCCAATCATTTTTACCAAACAAATTATTGCATTCTTCCTTGGTCATTTCGATGACTGTATATTGTGAATCAGAGTATACCTCTAAAATCGATTTAAATGCATATTTGACCGATGTTGCCGAGTCAGTATATGATTCATCAATATTCATATCATAGCAATCATCATATCCGTAATATATTTCTTCAACAATTATTCCGGATTTTTCTTCATATTCATTTAGGGTATCGATAACCTGATTAACCCATACTTCATCGGAACGATTTTGCTTTTTTAATCCATTTTCATATGTTACTGTCTTAAAAATATTTATGGATAAAACCGTCAATAAAATAACAGATAATAATACTTTTGCAATATTTTTAGGTTTAAAAGATAATGTACCAATAATAAACAGGGCAAAAATTGAAAACAAAGGAAACAATGTTCTTGTTGCTTGTGATGTAGAAAGAACACCTGGCAAATATGCCGAGAAATATGCAACAACATACGATAATATAATAACAAGAAATTTAAATGTATCTTTATTTTTCACCCAATCAATAAACAGCATTAAGAACCACACGAAACCAACAGCCAAAAATGCAATCGTTAAAATTTCAGTATCAAAAAAGCCTCTTCCCTTCAAAAAAGAATGTTGCTTTGAAATGAAATATTTTATATTTTCAATTATCGAAGAAACATTTAAAGCAATTCTTTCATTTGCCTTTAATCCAAAATATGATATAAAAAATTTGCCTGAAATAAAATATATTATACCACTCACAATAATTACTATAGCATATTTAAGATAATTAAAAATTATAAGCTTTTTTTCTTGATTTTTAACAGTATAAATTCCACAATAAGCTATTGCAAATATTGCAAAAACAGATATAAATTGTTGATAAACTGCAGTAGCTAAGACAAGAAGTATCGCCGACAAAAAACAATGCCATATTTTCTTGGAACGAATAAGGATTATCAAAGAAGTAAAACAAAATGTGATTCCCACTGCAGTTATAACAATACATTCAGGAAAAGAAAGAATATCACAAAACCACACATTATAAACAGAAATAAGAACAGATATATTAATTGCAACTAATGAAATTATATCATTTGACTCTAAGTGTTTGTTAAACTCTATTACAACAAGTGAAATAATTACAGGAACTAAAACAATATAGAAAATAATATCTAATGTACTATTAATTATAGGATTATGGTTAAATATCGATAAAATCTTATAAATGAAAGCTCCAAAATAACGAAAACTACCGATAAAAGCAGAAATATGAGCATCTGCACCGCCAAGTAAAATTCCGTATGAATCAATACTGAAATTGCTTCCGCCAAAAACAAGGCAAGGAAGCATCAGAATAACATTACATATATACAATAAAAAATTATTTAACAGTTTCTTATCACAATCTCTATTGATTAGTTTCAAAATAATCACCACATTTAAAATCAATTATTTTTTTCGTATTATATCACATCAAAACAATGATGTAAATAAAATTTAAAATAAATACAATTAAGCGATAAGTCGTCAATCTGTCGGCT
>JAZSHP010000098.1:0-4744 GCA_045533355.1 Candidatus Fimenecus sp. | reverse complement strand
GTGGTATGATTCTTGCTGCTGATATTACAGAAGAAGATGCAAAGGTTGTCTTTGTTGACGAAAGTATGCCAAACGGAGCGAGAATAAGATAATGTATCATAACATATTTGATTCACACGCACATTATGATGACGAGCAGTTTAATCCTGACAGAAACGAACTGCTCGTTTCTTTTAAAGAAAAAGGAATTTCAGGTGTTGTGTGCTGTGGCGTAAACATTGAAACATCGGAATTTGCAGTTGAGCTTTCTCACAAATACGATTTCGTGTATTCAGCAGTGGGATTTCATCCACTTGAAAATGACGAATACACAAACGAAGCTCTGGAAAGAATAAAAGAGTTAGCACAGGACGAAAAATGCGTTGCAATCGGTGAAATCGGTCTTGATTATCATTACGAAAAGGAAAGTCGCGAAAATCAGTTGATTCTTCTTGAAAAGCAGATTCAATTAGCAAACGAGTTGGATTTGCCAATTATTTTCCACGACAGAGAATCCCACGAAGACACACTCAATATCCTGAAAAAGTATAAGCCAAAAGGTGTTCTTCATTGTTTTTCAGGCAGTGTTGAAATGGCAAAGGAAATCATAAAACTCGGTATGTATATCGGTCTTGGTGGTGCAGTTACATTCAAAAACGCTGTTAAGCCTTGCGAGGTTGCAAAGTATGTACCAGATGACAGATTACTCATCGAAACAGATGCTCCGTATATGACTCCTGTACCTTTCAGAGGCAAAAGATGTGATTCGTTGCATATTCCGTACACAGCAGAAAAGATTGCAGAATTACGGGAATGCACAGCACAGGAAATTCTTGATTTAACAGATAAAAATGCAAGAACATTATTTAATATAGGGTGATAATTTATGTTAAAACATATTGTAATGTGGAAATTTAAAGATGCAGAGGGCAAGACAAAAGACGAGAATATCGAAATCGTTAAAAATGGTCTTGAAGCACTCCCATCACTCATTCCACACATAAAAAAACTCACATTCCTTAAAAATCAGGTGGAATGCGAGAGAAATTTTGGTGCACTTTTAGTTGTTGAAACTGAAAATGAGGAAGAACTTGAGAAATACAAGGTTCATCCTGAACACAAAAAAGTGGCTGCTTATGTTGCAAAGGTAACAGAAGGCAGAGGCGCAGTTGATATTTTTGAATAAAACAAAAGGACATCACTCGATGTCCTTATTTTTATGCTCATTCTGTGAAAATACACATCCACAATAGTTTTGTCTGTAAAGGTTAAACACTTTACTTAACTCTATTGAGCGTTTATATCCCTCTCTTTTTTTGAAATCTGACGGCAACCAATTCACACCATACTTCTCACTTAATCCAAAACCAATTTCGTTAATTTTTTGGGCATTTTTAAGCGGACTGATTGTAAGAGTTGTTGTGAAATAATCAAAACCGTTCTGTTTTGCTTCCTGTACTGTTTTTTCAAGTCTTAAACGATAACATTTAAAGCATCTTTCACCACATTCGCGACAATCTTCAAGTCCTTTTGCCATTTCATAAAACTTTTCGCTCTCGAAATCGCAGTCAAGCATTTTAACAGGATATTTTGTTTCCATTTCACTGATTAATCGTTTTTGCTCTGCTTTACGCTTTTCGTATTCGGTTTCGGGATAAATATTAGGATTATAATAAAGCACTGTAATATTGAAATGTTGTGAGAGATATTCAATGCAGTAGCTACTGCAAGGGGCACAACAAGAATGGAGAAGAAGTGACGGAACTGTATCTCCCGAATTTTCAATAATTTTATCAAGTTGCTTCTGGTAATTGATTTTTTGCATAATTACATCCCTTTAAAGAAAACGGGCGATTCGTGAATCGCCCCTACATTTTTATTCTTCGTTGCGTTTGAAAAATCTGCGTTCTTCAGTTTCCTCTTCCTTTTTTTCAACAGGAAGAATTTCTACCTTAACCTTGCCTATTCTTCGTTCTTCAACATTAAGAACTGTGAATTTAACATTTTCAAACTGAACCTCATTCATTTCGCCATCCTGAGGCAAGAATCCGAGAACACTTATGATATATCCGCCGATTGTGTCGTAATCACCTTCAGGGAATGTCTTTCCTGTACATTCTTCAACTTCTTCTATATCAGTGATACCATCAACCTCAAAGGTTGTGTCATTGATAATTGAGATTTCTTCGTCCTCCTGGTCGTATTCGTCCTGAATATTACCAACGATGGATTCAAGAAGGTCTTCAAGAGTTACGACACCTGCTGTACCGCCATATTCATCAACAACAATTGCCATCTGAACTCTCTTTTCTGTCATTTCAGTAAAGAGTTCACCACAACGCTTTGTTTCAGGAACATAATATGCAGGTCGCATCATATCCTTAACCGTTTTTGTCTTCGGAAGATTTGTGCCCACATATTTAAGAAAGTCCTTGATATAGACAATACCAATAATATTATCCGGGTCTTCTTTGAAAACCGGAATTCGCGAAAAACCATTTTCAATTGAAAGTTTAACCGCTTCACTTAATGGTTCTTCTTCATCAACACATACCATATCAGTACGATGAGTCATAATATCAGCAACATCGATGTCATCAAATTCGAAGATATTGTTAATCATTTCAATCTGAACATCCTCGATAACACCTTTTTCGCCACCAACATCAACCATCATACGGATTTCTTCTTCAGTAACAACCTCTTCATCTGCATGAGGGTCAATACCGATAAGTCTTAAAACACCATTGGTTGAAAGTGCAAGGAATTTTACAACAGGCTTTGTAATCTTTGCTACAAAAACGAGAATCGGTGCTGCCATAAAAGCCATTTTTTCAGGCTTACTCATAGCTATTTTCTTTGGTACAAGCTCACCAAACACAAGTGAAAAATATGACATAATCAATGTGATTACAACTGTTGAAAATCCGCTGATAACACCAACAGGAATCACATCAACAACCGGTGTATTTCCGATTGCATCTGAAAGCATTTCTGCAAAAGACTGTGCAGCAGTAGCAGATGTCAAGAATCCTGCCAAAGTAACACCAATCTGAATTGTAGAAAGAAATGAGCTTGTGTTTTCTGTAAGCTTTTTAATCTGTTTTGCTTTTTTGTTACCCTCCGAAGCCATTTTGTCAATTTTGTTGTCATTAAGGGTAACGATTGCCATTTCCGACATTGAAAAAAATGCATTAACAAAAATCAATGCAAATAGGGTTACTATTTTAATAATAATACTCCCTGGGTCTGTGTCCATGTGACTTAACCATCCTTATGAAAAATATAGAGATATCCATAAAATATCAGTATGTATTTTATAACAAAATATGTATTTCGTCAAGTATAGCAGAAATTAGTTATTCTTCTATTATGAGTCTATTCATCCAAATCATACAAAAATTGGTTAAAAATTTATCAAAGTTCGTCATTTTTTAGGTTCAAATCTATTTACAATCCGACTTAAAAGTGTTATTATCTATAATGTATGAATACGCAATTTCATACACCTTTCTAATATATAATTCCATTAAGGAGGAAATAAAAATGGCAGAAAACAAGACACCCATAGTTAGACAAAAGAAAACTATGGACGGTAATACTGCTGCTGCTCACGTATCTTATGCGTTTACAGAAGTAGCTGGTATTTACCCAATCACACCATCTTCACCTATGGCTGACTACGTTGACCAGTGGTCTGCACAGGGAAGAAAGAATATTTTTGGTACACAGGTTCGTGTTGCTGAAATGCAGTCAGAAGCAGGTGCAGCAGGTACAGTTCACGGTTCTCTTGCAGCAGGTGCTTTCACAACAACTTATACAGCTTCTCAGGGTCTTCTTCTTATGATTCCTAATATGTATAAGATTGCCGGTGAACTCCTTCCTTCAGTTTTCCATGTATCAGCTCGTTGCGTAGCTTCACACGCTCTTAACATTTTCGGTGACCATTCAGACGTTTATGCTTGTCGTCAGACAGGTTTCGCAATGCTCGCTGAAACAAATACACAGGAAGTTATGGACCTCGGTGCTGTTGCTCACCTTGCAACTATCGAAAGCCGCGTTCCATTCCTTAACTTCTTCGACGGTTTCCGTACATCTCACGAACTTCAGAAGATTGATATCTGGGATTACGAAGACCTTAAAGAAATGACAAATATGGATGCAGTTAACGCATTCAGAAAGCATGCTCTTAATCCAGAACGTCCTGCAACTCGTGGTTCACACGAAAACGGTGACATCTTCTTCCAGCACAGAGAAGCTTGTAATACATATTACGATGCAACTCCTGCTATTGTTGAGAAGTATATGGATAAGGTTAATGCTAAACTTGGCACAAACTACAAGCTCTTCAACTACTACGGTGCTCCTGATGCAGAACGTGTTATCGTTGCTATGGGTTCAATCTGTGACGTTGCTGAAGAAGTTATTGATTACCTTACAGCTAAGGGTGAAAAGGTTGGTCTTGTTAAGGTTCGTCTTTACAGACCATTCTCAGCAAAGGCTTTTGTTGATGCTATCCCTGCTACAGCTACTAAGATTGCTGTTCTTGACAGAACAAAGGAACCTGGTTCAATCGGTGAACCTCTCTTCCTCGATGTAATCGCAGCTCTTAATGAAATGGGCAGAACAGCTAAGGTTTGCGGTGGTCGTTACGGTCTTGGTTCAAAAGACACACCTCCATCAAGCGTATTTGCTGTATTTGAACACCTTAACAATGAAACTCCTGCTCGTCAGTTTACTCTTGGTATCCACGACGACGTTACTC
>JAZSHP010000150.1:0-37316 GCA_045533355.1 Candidatus Fimenecus sp. | reverse complement strand
TTATTTTATTCGCTACAAAACTCGCGAAGCGAATAACACTGTGCGAAGCACAATAAAACTGCGAAGCAATAAAACTCGCCGTATGGCGAATAAAACTGGCGTTGTATCCTTACGAATACAACGCCTATTCCTCGCTTTTTTGTATGTTGATATGTGATTTTTTATCCTTTAAGGATTTCCTTATAAAGTCGGATGTATTCGTTTGCTGATTTACCCCAACTGTTGTCACATTCCATTGCTCGTTTAACAAGGATATTCCAGCCTTCTTTATTGCTGTAACCTTCAATTGCTCGTCTGATTGTATAGAGCATATCGTGAGCGTTGTATGTTGAGAATGTGAAGCCGTTGCCCTCGTTATCACCTGAATCCTTGATACTGTCACGAAGACCGCCTGTTTCACGGACAATAGGAATTGTACCGTAACGAAGTGAAATCATCTGTGAAAGTCCGCAAGGCTCACTCTTAGAAGGCATTAGAAATAGGTCACAACCTGCATAAATCTTCTTTGAAAGTGATGGGATAAAGCCGATTTTAAGACCCATTTTGTCAGGATATTTGTCAGCCATTTCCTTAAAGAAGCTTTCGTACTGCCATTCACCTGAACCGAGAACTACGAACTGAACATCAGTTGTTGCAAGTAATTCTTCAAGAACTGCCTTAACAAGGTCCAGACCCTTATGACCAACAAGTCGGGTAACCATACCAATCATTGGTACATCTTCTCTTACAGGAAGTGAGAAATATTCCTGTAATTTTGCCTTGTTAACCTTTTTCTTATCTTCGAAATCTTCTGCTGTATAGTTAACTTCGATATCCTTATCTGTTTCAGGGTTATAGAGAATTGTGTCGATACCATTTAAGATACCTGAAAGCTTCCATGAACGCTGATTAAGAATCGGGTCAAGACCATGTGAATACCATGGGTCGAGAATTTCGTTAGCATAAGATGGGCTAACAGTTGTAACTCTGTCAGCACATTCAATAGCACCCTTCATAAAGTTGCAGTCACCATCATATTCAAGAAGTGATGCTGCACTTTCAGGAAGACCCACAACGTCACCCAAAAGGTCTATGCCATAAGTACCCTGATACTGAATGTTATGGATTGTGAAAACTGTTTTGATATTTTCATAACCGGGTCTTGTAGCATAAAGTGTATTGTAATAAACAGGAGTCAATGCTGACTGCCAGTCGTTACAATGGATAATATCAGGCTTGAATTCAATATGCGGAATAATTTCAAGAACTGCACGAGCAAAAAACGCAAATCGTTCTGCATCGTCATAATAGCCATAAAGACCATCACGCTTGAAATAATACTGATTGTCGAGAAGATAGTAGATTACGCCACCTGCTTTTGCTTCAAAAACGCCACAATACTGTCTTCTCCATGCAACAGGAACAGAAATACTTGTAACGAATTTCATTGTATCTTTAAGTTCCTGACTGATTGTATCATAAAGAGGCATTACAACACGTGCTCCGATGAGTCTTTTACGAAGAGCTTGTGGCAAACTACCTGCCACGTCACCAAGACCACCACTCGCTTTAAACGGAAGTGCCTCACTTGAAACGTATAAAACTTTCATATGATTTTCCTTTCAAAATTAACTAAGATGATTAACTTTGTAGGGGCGGATGCCCACATCCGCCCGAATAAATTGCATATTAACTTTAACGGGACGATGTGGGCATCGTCCCCTACATTTTTATATCACTATCTCTTTTCCTATATATACTGGATATGTTTCTGCGCCTGAAAGTGTCTTGTTTGGAGTAATAACAACGCTCTTGTCTGCTACAACGCAGTTGATAGTTGCATTCTGTGCAACAAAACCGTCCTGCATAATGATAGAATTCTTAACAACAGCGCCTTTTTCAACTCTGACACCACGGAAGAGAATTGAGTTTTCAACTGTGCCCTCGATAATACAACCGTCAGCAACAAGTGAATTTTTAACATTTGAGCCAAGACCGTAAATTGCAGGCATATCGTCACGAACCTTTGTATAAACAGGTCTGTCGTTATTAAAAAGGTCGTCACAATTATCCATAATGAGGAGCTCCATATTTGTCTTGAAATAGCTTTCCATTGACTCGATTACCGCTGAATAGCCTGTTGCCTCAAAGCCATAAATATTGAGCTTATCAACATTACCCTGAATAAGGTCAGTTTCAAAATCCTTGTGATTAAGGCTGATTGCATCATTAATAAGTCTTTCAAGAAGAGCTTTTTTCATAAGAATAACATTAAGTGAGAAGTTTACATTTTCTTTAGTCACAGGAGAAAGTGTAACTTTTTCTGCCTTACCGTCGTCATTCATATCGAGAACAAGAATATCCTTTAACGCAGGAACCTTGCCGTTTTTATAAACGATTGTCATATCAGCATTTTTTGCTGTGTGGTAATCCATAAGAGCCTCAACATCAAGATTGAAAACCATATTACAATCAGAAAGAAGAACATATTCTTCATCTGAACGGCTGATAAAGCCCATACTTCCCTTTAAAGAAGCAAGCTTGTCACGATGTCCGCCTGCATCATTTGTTGAGAATGGAGGAAGAATGAAAAGACCGTCATTTTTACGGGACAAGTCCCAAGGCTTACCTGTACCAACATGGTCCATAAGTGACTGGTAGTTGCTCTTTGTAAGAACACCAACCTTTTCGATACCTGCATTTACCATATTTGAAAGAGCAAAGTCGATAAGACGGTAACGGCAAGCAAACGGAACAGAACCCATTGTACGGATACCTGTAAGTTCACTGATACATTCATCATAAGCATTTGAGAAAATAATGCCAACTATATTTTTACCTGTCATCTTGATTACCCCCTTACTACATCTTCGTCAACCATTGCTTTTGGTGCAACAGACTGACCTTCGCCGACTGTAACACCTGAGCCGACAACTGCAACGCCCCAGTCATCACGATTTGCGCAATCCTCAGGACTTGCACCAACTACAGCGCCTGATTCGATAACTGCATTTTCAGCAACAATTGCATACTGAACAACGGCACCTTTTTTGATAACTGTGCCAGGCATTACGATTGAATATTTAACCTCTGCGCCCTCTTCAACAGTAACATTGTTGAAAAGAATTGAATAGTCAACATTACCGAACACTCTTGAACCTTCAGAAATCATTGAATTCTGAACTGTTGCATCTGCCGAAACATAGTGAGGAGGTGCTACAGGAGTTTTTGCATAGATTTTCCAGCTTGTATCTGACAAATCAAGCGGAACTTTTGGATTAAGTAAGTCAAGGTTTGCTTCCCAAAGGCTGTCAATTGTACCAACGTCTTTCCAGTATCCGTCGAAAAGATATGCATACATCGGTTCGCCGTCAGCGTGCATCTTCGGAATAACATTCTTACCGAAGTCATTTGAAGAATCAGGGTCAGCCTCGTCATCAATAAGATACTGACGGAGCTTGCTCCATGTGAACACATAAACACCCATTGAAGCCTTATTACTTCTCGGATTCTTTGGTTTTTCTTCAAATTCGCTGATTGAGTTATCGTCATTGAGAATCATAAGACCGAAACGACTTGCTTCTTCCCAGGAAACCACAAGCATAGCGATTGTACAGGATGCACCCTTTTCCTTGTGGTATTCGAGCATCTTGTTATAGTCCATCTTATAGATATGGTCACCTGAAAGAATTACAACATATTCAGGGTCATAACGGTCGATGAAATTAATATTCTGATAAATAGCGTTTGCAGTACCCTTATACCATTCTGTACCCTTAATCTGCTGATAAGGTGAAAGAACATGAACACCACCGTTAGCACGGTCCAAGTCCCAAGCCTGACCGTTACCTATGTAGTCATTGAGTTCAAGTGGCTGATACTGTGTTAAAACACCGACAGTAGAAATACCTGAATTTACACAGTTTGAAAGTGGGAAGTCGATAATTCTGTATTTACCGCCGTAAGGAACAGCTGGTTTAGCAATGCTCTTTGTCAAAATTCCAAGACGGCTTCCCTGACCGCCTGCAAGAAGCATTGCAATACATTCTTGTTTTCTTGCCATATTTATTCCTCCTATTTAGGTTTGTATATTATTCTATCTTGTTTTCTTAAGATAAATTGTAGACATTGGTGGTAAGTCAAGAGAAATGCTCTGTTCGAATCCGTGCATAGCCTCTTTTTGCCACTTGATTTTTGGGGGTTGTGCTTTTCCTGTGCCACCGTATTTCTGGTCATCAGAATTAAACACAATCTTGTAATTACTCTTTGCAGGAACACCGATTTTGTAATTATCACGGGCAACAGGAGTAAAGTTGCAAACTGCAATAATTTCCTTACCCTTTTCGTCAATTCTGCGGAATGAAATTACTGAATTATCGTTATCATCCGCTGATATCCACGAAAAGCCCTCCCACGAATGGTCAACCTGCCAGAGAGGTGCATTGTCCTTATAGAAATGGTTAAGCTCCTTGAAATATGTCTGCAGCTGTTTGTGTGCATCATAATCAAGCAATAACCAATCAAGTCCCTGTTTATAGTTCCATTCGATAAACTGACCGAATTCAGAACCCATAAACATAAGCTTTTTACCGGGATGGGCCATCATATAGCCCATAAATGCTCTTACTCCTGCAAACTTTTCTTCATAAGTACCAGGCATTTTATTTATAAGTGAACATTTACCGTGAACAACCTCATCGTGAGAGATTGGCAATACAAAATTCTCCGAAAATGCATAGAAGAATGAGAATGTGATGCAACCGTGATTACCTTTTCTGTAAAGTGGGTCAGTTGAGAAATAACGAAGAATATCGTTCATCCAACCCATATTCCACTTGTAATTAAAACCAAGACCACCCATAAATACAGGCTTTGTAACCATTGGCCATGCTGTACTTTCTTCCGCTATGAGAAGACTTCCGTGATAGTCACGGAAAACATTCATAGAAAGCTTGTTAAGGAATTCTATTGTTTCAAGATTCTGGTTGCCACCATCTTTGTTTGCAATCCAGTGGCCATCATCTCTGCCGTAATCGAGATAGAGCATAGATGCAACTGCATCAACACGAAGTCCGTCAATATGGTATTTATCAAGCCAGAACATCGCGCTTGAAATAAGGAATGACTGAACTTCATTTCTGCCAAAGTCAAAAACCTTTGTGCCCCATTCAAGATGTTCGCCCTTTCGCACATCCGCATATTCGTAACAAGCTGTTCCGTCAAATTCATAAAGACCATTTGCGTCCTTAGGGAAATGAGCAGGTACCCAGTCAAGGATTACACCTATTCCGTTTTTATGACACATATCAACAAGATACATCAGGTCGTCAGGTGTGCCATAACGAGAAGTTGCTGCAAAATATCCCGTAACCTGATAACCCCAGGAACCATCAAAGGGATATTCAGTAAGTGGCATAAATTCAATGTGAGTATATCCCATTTCCTTTACATAAGGGATAAGCTCTTCTGCCATTTTACGGTATGAATAGAAGTTCCCGTCTTCATACTGCTTCCACGAACCGAAATGAACTTCATAAATGTTCACAGGCTTGTCATACTGTGCTTTTTCGCGCTTAGCCTTTTCCCACTTGTTGTCAGTCCATTTATATGAACCTAATTCATAGTATTTAGTGGCATTGTCAGGGCGAGTTTCCATATGGTATCCGTAAGGGTCACTTTTCATAAGTTTTCTGCCATCCTGTGTTGTGATGCAGAATTTATATGAATCGTAAACCTTTACATTTTTAACATAAACTTCCCATATACCGCCAGCCGTGATTTTCTCTGCCATATCAGCTGTATCATTCCAGCCGTTGAAGTCACCACTGACGCTTACTGACACAGCATTCGGAGCCCATGTACGAAAAACCACAGTTTCGTCGTCTACACGATGTGCACCCATATATTCATAAGCACGAGCATTGTTGCCCTGATGAAAAAGATACACAGGCACCTGAGCCTCATATTTTTCCGAAGATTCCGTCACTTTCTTCACCTCACAAATTTTGAATATAACTATACAGATATATTTTATCACTATGAAAATACTATTTCAAGTATATTTTGCACAATTTGTTCAAATTGGTAACAAAATTCATTACACGCGTTTGTGCACTTTGTTACAAAAATTGACAGCGACAAAGACAAAGGAACAAAATGTAACATAATTGTTTATTATTAATTCAAAATGTAACAATGTAGGATGACCGATTGAAAGTTATTAACCCAAAGAAAAAAGGCCGGCAAAAAGCCGACCCTTTCCCATAGGAATGTATCATAAAATCGAATCTACATAATCACAAGCTGCAAGGGAAGCTACTGCTCCGTCACCTGCTGCTGTTATAACCTGACGAATATTTTTTGTTCTGCAGTCACCTGCAACGAAAATACCCTTTGCATTTGTAAGACAATTTTCATTTGCATCCACATAGCCACGCTCATCAAGAGTAACAATTTCCTTAAAAGCATCGTTCTGTGGTACAAGTCCGATTGCAACAAACATACCGTCAAGAGTTAAATCTGAACTTTCTTCAGTTGCAACATTCTTGATTGTAATTCCTTTGAGTTCATTCTCACCAATAAGTTTTTCAACAACTGTACCGAGAATAATCTCAACATTATCTTTAGATTCAAGTTTCTCAACAAGCTTCTGTTCACCTGTGAAGAAATCAAGATTTTGAATTACATAAACTTTTTTTGCAAGGTCAGAAAGAAGAATTGCTTCCTGAAGTGCTGAATTACCGCCACCGATTACAGCAACAGTTTTGCCTTCATAGAAAGCACCGTCACAAACTGCACAGAATGAAATTCCTTCACCAACAAGATTTTGTTCATTCTCCAGACCTAAAAGTCTATGCTTTGCACCTGTTGCAATAATAACAGATTTGCCTTCGAATTCACCTGAATCAGTAACAACAGTTTTAATGTCACCGTCACGGATACTGAGTACTTCTGCACATTCAACCTCTGCATCCTGATTAAGCACCTGTTCAACAAGCTTTTCAGCAAACTCATTACCTGTTACTTCCCCGAAACCGGGAATATTCTCAACCTTTGGTGAATAAGTAATTTGTCCGCCAAAGCTTCCTTTTTCTATAACAAGAACTGTTTTATTAGCCCTACGAGCATATAGGGCAGCGGTAAGCCCTGCAGGGCCACCGCCAACAACTATAATATCATACATAATTTTTAATCCTTATGCATTAAGGTATTTCTTGATATCAGAAACGCCTGTGTATTTTTCGAAAGCACCGTCTTTAACAACTACAAGAGTCGGAGCCTGCTTAACACCGAAATCATTAACCAAATCAGCGTGTTCATTAGCAAGAAGCTTTTCATAAGCTACGCCTGCCTTATCAAGAAGTGAACAAGCAATCTTACAGTTAGGACAAGTTGCTGTTGTGAAAAGGAAAGTGCTGTCTGCTACTTCTACAACTACATCTTCTGCTTCTGCACACTCACAAGCTGCATTATCTGCAACATCATGAGTAAGATGTGAGTTAGCAATATCATAAACCTTTCTGTCCTTGTATTCCTGAGCCTTACCATCATTCCAGTTCTTAACAGGACGATAGTAACCTGTAATTCTTGAGTAAACTTCTGCTTCTTCACCACATTCAGGACAAGTGAATGCTTCACCTGCGATATATCCGTGATTCTTACAGATTGAGTAAATTGGTGAAATTGAGTAGTATGGAAGTCTGTAGTTAGATGCAATCTTTCTTACGAGAGTTGCACAAGCCTGCCAATCAGGAAGCTTTTCACCAAGGAATGCATGGAATACTGTACCTGATGTGTAAAGTGTATGGAGCTCATCCTGCATATCGAGAGCTGTGAAGATATCATGTGTATATCCAACAGGAAGATGTGAACTGTTTGTGTAGTAAGGTGTTTCGCCTTCTTTTCTGCCTGCTGTGATAATGTCTGGATAGTATTTAAGGTCATGCTTTGCAAGACGGAAAGCAGTTGATTCAGCAGGAGTTGCTTCAAGGTTGTAAAGGTCGCCATAAAGCTCCTGATAGTCAGAAAGACGAGTTCTCATATGATTAAGAACATCCTTTGCAAACTGCTGTGTCTTTTCTGTTGTCATATCAGCCTTAAGCCAATTTGCATTAAGACCAACTTCGTTCATAGCAACAAGACCGATTGTTGAGAAGTGGTTGTTGAATGTACCGAGATATCTCTTTGTATATGGATAAAGACCTGCATCGAGGAGTTTTGTGATAACATCACGCTTAACCTTAAGTGAACGAGCAGAAATATCCATCATCTTGTCAAGACGAGCATAGAAATCAGCTTCATCCTTTGCAAGGTAAGCAATTCTTGGTAAGTTGATTGTAACAACACCAACTGAACCTGTTGATTCACCACTACCGAAGAAACCCCCTGACTTCTTACGAAGTTCACGAAGGTCAAGACGAATACGACAGCACATTGAACGAACGTCTGATGGTTCCATATCACTGTTGATATAGTTTGAGAAATATGGTGTACCGTATTTTGCTGTCATTTCAAAGAGAAGCTTGTTGTTCTCTGTTTCTGACCAGTCAAAATCACGAGTGATTGAATATGTTGGAATCGGATACTGGAAGCCACGACCGTTAGCATCGCCTTCAACCATAACTTCGATGAAAGCCTTGTTAACCATATCCATTTCAGCTTTACAATCTTTATACTTGAAGTCCATTTCCTTACCGCCAACAATACAGTTAAGCTCTGCAAGGTCGTTTGGAACTGTCCAGTCAAGAGTGATATTTGTGAATGGTGACTGTGTACCCCATCTTGATGGAGTGTTAACACCGTAGATGAATGACTGGATGCACTGTTTAACTTCTTTATATGAAAGGTTATCAACCTTTACGAATGGTGCAAGATAAGTGTCGAATGATGAGAATGCCTGAGCACCAGCCCATTCATTCTGCATGATTCCAAGGAAGTTAACCATCTGGTTGCAAAGTGTTGAAAGATGAGCTGCAGGAGCAGATGTAATCTTACCCGGAACACCGCCGAGACCTTCCTGAATTAACTGTTTAAGTGACCAACCTGCACAGTAACCTGTAAGCATTGAAAGGTCGTGAATATGAATATCAGCATTTCTGTGAGCGTTGCCGATTTCGTCATCATAAATTTCTGAGAGCCAATAGTTAGCAGTAACAGCACCTGAGTTTGAAAGAATCAAACCACCAACTGAGTAAGTAACTGTTGAGTTCTCTTTAACACGCCAGTCGTTAACATTAAGGTAGTTGTCGATAATAGCCTTGTAGTCAACCATTGTTGCATTAAGGTTACGAACCTTTTCTCTCTGACGACGGTAAATGATGTATGCCTTAGCAACGTCATCATAACCTGCCTTGATAAGAACAGATTCTACACTGTCCTGAATATTTTCAACTGAAATAGCCTGGTCCTCAATTTTTGGCTCAAATTCTGCGGTTACTTTAAGTGCGAGGAAATCGATGATGTCAGCATTGTACTGCTTGTTACAAGCGTCAAATGCGAGAGTAATAGCTTCTGCAATCTTTTTAAGGTCAAAAGATGCGATTTTTCCGTCTCTTTTTACTACGTTATACATATTGCGCCCTCCTATTATTTTTGAATTTCTGTACATTAAAGGTAAATCTCGCTACCCATTACGCACAGTTGTTTTTCGGTTAGCGAGATTTATTATAGTACATATATAGTGTGTTGTCAATAGGTTTTTGCACAATATATTGTGTTTTTTCTAAATTCCTCTAATTTCAACACTTGGTATAAATTTCGTTGCTTTTTCCTTCATTTCTTTGAGCAAAAGGACGGAAACCGGCTCTAATCCGGGGTTTATAAGGTCTCCTGAGTCCACAAAATTCTGCAAAAAATACTTGTGTGTACCCTCAAGCCACACCACAATATCTTGTATGTCCTCCAATGTATGAAAATCCTTGACAATGGTTGTTCTGAACTCATAATCAACTTTTCCCTGCTTTAAAAAGTCCACACTTTTTTCAACAGGAGTGATATCAAAGTCTTTTACACCGATAGTCAAACCATATTTTGCTTTACTGTTTTTTATATCCATTGCAACATAGTCCACAAGACCTTTTTCCACAACAGAAATCAGTTTTTCAGGAAAACTGCCATTTGTGTCAAGCTTTACGGAATACCCCAAGGTCTTGATTTCAGCAATAAATTCTTCTATGCCATCCTGTAAAAGTGGTTCTCCGCCTGTTATTACAACACCGTCAAGAAGCCCCTGTCTTTTCTTTAAGTATGCAAGAACCTCATCAACATCAATATAAGTGTCTTTATCAATATGAGTTACAAAGGCTGCGTTATGGCAAAAAGGACAACGAAAATTGCATCCGGGAGTGAATACGATACAAGCAACCTTCCCCGGATAGTCCAATATTGTTAATTTTTGAAAACCATTTATAAGCATAATATCACCTTTATTTAATATATCACAAATGAATTTAAAAGTAAATTAAACAAATAATAAAATATATATCTTTAATTTTCCTTTATAATATGGTATAAATAATACAGATTTATTTTGCGAGGAATATTTATGAAGATTGCAGTTATTTTTACAGGCGGTACAATCGGCAGTCGCACAAATGACAAGTGGATTGCCATTGATTCATCAACAAAATATGACCTTTTGAAGCATTACGAGAATGACAAGAATATTACCTTTGAGACCTTTTCACCATACAATATTTTAAGTGAAAACCTGTCAGCAAATGAGCTTAATATGTTGCAAGCTGAAATAAAAGACAGACTCACAGAAAATTATGACGGTATTATTGTCACACACGGTTCAGATACACTTCAATGTTCATCAACTGCCATTGAAATGGCTTTTGGTAACTGTTCTGTTCCGATTATTTCAGTTTCCGCTGATTATCCTTTGGATAATGAAAAGTCAAACGGATATCCTAATTTTCAATGTGCTGTTGAGTTTATCAAAAATAAAATCGCAAACGGTGTTTTCGTTTCATATAAAAACGATGATGAAGTTATTACAAATATTCACATTCCGTCACGAATTCTTATGCACAACGAACTCAATGCGAACATTTACAGCATAGACAGAAAGCCTTTTGCCGAATATAACGGTGAATTCAAAATCAACAATGTGAACATTTCCGAAAGCAACAAAATTACAGGTATTGTAAATTATACAGCCGAGTCACAAATTCTTGTAATCCCGAATATGCCGGGTCAAAGTTATTCCTATAGCCTTGAAAACTTTAAAATAGTTCTTTTCAAATCATATCATAGCGCAACACTTAATACTGCAAATGAAAAATTTGTTCAATTTTGTAAAAAGGCGACGGAAATGAACATTCCCATGTTCGTTTTAGGGCCTCAATCTGATACAAACTATGAGAGTACAAAGGTTTTTAATGACCTGAATATCAACATTTTACCTTATGGTACTTTTATCTCTGCATATATGAAGCTGTGGGCAAAAATAAGCACAAACAACTTAAATTAAAAAGACACCGTAGGAGAATTTACTCTTACGGTGTATTTTTTGTTATTTGATTTTTTCAATTTCCATTTCCAAAGAATCCTTTGTGAGCATTCCGATTCGATGGGATACGATATTACCGTCTTTGTCGATGAATATTGTCTGTGGGAAGCTTGATACCCCGTAAGCTCTGAGTGCATCCTGCTGTGTATCAAAGAAAACAGGGAATTCGTATTTTTCTTGTTCGATGTATGCTTTTGCAGAGTCAACCGTTTCACCGTTTGTGCCTGTTGCATTCACCATAAGAAATTGAACATCAGGATTTTCCTTATAGGCTTCGTTAAAATCAGGCATTTCTTCCATGCAATAATAACACCATGTTGCCCAGAAATTCACTACAACAGGCTTGCCTTTAAAATCTGACAGCTTAACATTATTTCCGTTGGAATCTGTAACAGTAAAATCAGGTGCTGAATTTTTATGGCTCTCTGTTGTCTGTTCTTCTGATGACGGATTTCCCTCTGTGTCAGAAGCGTTTTCTGTTGTAGAGCTTGTCTGTTGTCCTGCACCTTGATTAAGATATTCATCACCATACTTATTATATAAGAACATTGAGCCCGCCAATATTCCCACAAGCAAAACTGCAATTATAATCCATTTAGCCGAATTTTTCATATTATATCACCTACGAAATAAGATTTATAAATTTACCGAACAATCCCGTTGCCATAAGCACACCTACAACAACTAAAAGACTACCGCAAACTGTGTTTATGACTTTATAATGCTTTTTGATGAATGTAAATGCACCTCGTAATTTATCGATAAGAATAGCACTTATAAAAAATGGTATTCCAAGTCCTAACGAGTATAACAGAAGCATAATTATGCCTTCTGTTGCCTGACCCTGACTTGCAGCCATCATCAATGCAGAGCCTAAAAATGCACCTACGCAAGGGGTCCATCCGATTGAAAAAACCATACCGAAAATCATTGATGAGAAAAAGCCTAAATTCTCTGTTTTTGCCCTTTTAGAGCCCTTGAAAATATTCAGTTTGAATACTCCAAGGAAATTGAGTCCGAAGAAAATTACAATAAGACCTGTTATAACATCAACTATCTTTTTATACTCGTTAAGTAGTTGACCAAAAGTCCCTGCCAAAGCACCCATAAGCACAAAAACGATTGTAAAGCCCAGTATAAACCCCAGTGCATTTGTAATTGTCTTTTTTGTGTTTCTCTCCTTGCCACCTGCAAAATATGACACATAAAGCGGAATCATGGGCAAAAGGCACGGTGAAATAAAGGTTATTATTCCTTCAAGAAAAGCGATAAAATATTGCATTCTCAGCGCCTCCTTTTTTATTGTGTTCTATTATACCTGATTGAAAAATTTGTGCAAGTCTCTGCCTTTAAAAATTATATTTTCTCTTTTGTCAAAATTTGTTGAAAAATGTTTATTTTCCAGTATAATTAGAAATATATATTTTTGTCAGGAGATTATTTGCAGATGATAAACCGAAAGTTAAACTCATTTCTTTTTGCAATCGAATCTGCCTTTTTTGGTGGTGGTTGCATAGCTTTTCTGATTCTGAATTTCTTTTTTGATATACCCGATGAATACGGAAATATACTCTATATCACCTTCATTCTTATTTCTTTCGGCTGGTTGTTTGCTTACGAATTCATTTTCAAGAAATTTGATAACGCAGTGCACTTTAAAATGTTTGAAAAATATTTTGTTCCTACAAAAAAAGCAGAAGTAAAAACGAGTTACAAACGAAAAGGACTTGTCGGTGTTATTATTTTGTGGATTGCATATCTGATTTTCATTTTTGCAATTAAAATGACAGGCTTTCTGACCTGGGAATTATTCCTGGCAGGTGCGGGATTTATGTTTTTATTAAACTCCTTCTTCACCCGAAAAAAATGTCTGTTAAGTGTAATTTTTCTCCACAACAAAAATCATTGTTGCAAAAACTGTGGTATAAACAGTTGGGACTATCTTATTTTTGCAAGTGCATTGATTTTCGCACCCGATTTATCCATTTTAGCCACAATAATCAATTATCAGATTATTGCTGTATCAACTGTAATGCTGATTGTCTGGGAATACAATTACAAAAAGCATCCTGTTCGTTTTTATCAGGAAACAAACAAGGCATTGAGTTGTAAAAACTGCCTTAAACAATGTCACTCTAATGTTGATAAAAAACTGTTACTACACGAGGTATCTTATGAAAAAAGTTATTGTTGTTTCAAAAACTCATCTTGATTTGGGATTTACGGATTATGCAGAAAACATCAAACAAAAATACATACATTCATTTATCCCCGAAGCCATTGACCTTGCTGAAAAGGTGAATACAAATGATAAAAAATATTTTGTGTGGACAACAGGCTCCTGGATATTAAAAGAAGCTCTTAAAAATCCAGAGCAACGAGAAAAACTCATAAAAGCGATTAAAGACGGAAACATTACGCCTCACGCAATGCCTTTTACAACTCACACCGAGTTACTTGACGAGGATTCTCTCGATTATGGTTTATCCCTTGTGGATGACCTTGATAAAATTCGTGGCAAAAAAACAATTTCAGCAAAAATGACCGATGTACCGGGCCATACAAAGGGTCTTGTTTCTGCTTTATCCCGTCACGGAATTAAGCTTTTACACATCGGTGTAAACGGTGCTTCTGCTCTTGTGCAGGTGCCTCCCTGTTTCTTATGGAAAAACGGAGAGGATGAAATTGTTGTTATCTATTCCGGAGACTACGGCGGAGCATTCAAAAGTGATTTGGTTGAAGAAATTCTTTATTTTGACCATACACTGGATAACCATGGTGCACCATCACCGGAAAAGGTAACAGAAAAAATCAATGCAATTCAAAAAGAATATCCCGATTATGAAATCACTGCGGGTACAATGGATGATTTTGCAGAGGTCATCTGGGAAAAGCGTGACAAACTACCTGTATTTGAAGGTGAAATGGGTGACAGTTGGATTCACGGCAGTGCTACGGACCCATATAAATCTGCTTCCCTTCGAACATTGATTCGTTTAAAGAATGAATGGTTAAAAGATGGTAGTCTTGATAAGCATTCCGACGAATACAAAAATCTTGTCGATGCCATTCTTTGTATAAGTGAGCACACCTGCGGTATGGACTCAAAGACATATTTTTCTGACTATGGTCATTACCTGAAAAAGGAATTTCAAAAGGCAAGAAAAGCTGATAAAGTCAGGTTTAACCACCTTTTCTCTGATTTACCCCAGAGCATTTTGCCACTTGTAAGCCTTTTTGACGGACGAAGAAAACGAGGATATTATTCAGTTATTGAAAAGAGCTGGACAGAGCAAAGAAAATATATCGACCTTGCTGTTTCCGCATTAAGTGAAGAGCACAAAAAAATAGCAGAAAATGAACTTTCAAAGCTTATTCCGAACAACTCTTTGGATTTTTCTGCAAATTCACTCAAGGAAATTTCCGTAGGTGACTGGTATCTTAAAATCAATGAAAAGGGCGGTATTGCCTCACTCAAAAACGGTGAAAAAGAAATTATAAAAGAAAATAACGAGCCTGTTTTCACATATCATTCATACTGTAATGAGGATTACAAATACTGGCTCTCCCACTATTCAAGAAACCTTAACGAAACAGCCGTATGGGCTCTTGGTGATTTTGCAAGACCTGGTATGAACAGAGTTGAGGGTAAATATCCGTCAGGCAGATTCTCCTATTCAGCAGAAAAATCATCTGCAACAGATTCTCAAATCGTGGTAAATCTTACTTGTGACAAAAAAGTATGTGAAGAATTGGGTGCACCACGCCTTATTCAAGTTGTTTATACACTTTCTGAAAACGGTTTAAAAATTGATGCTTCGTGGTACAAAAAAGATGCCAACCGATTAACCGAAGCCATTTATATGCACCTTTTCCCGGCAAATGATGTCAAACTAAAAAAACTTGGTTGCATTGTAGAGCCTGATGAAGTAGCTTCTATGGGTAGCAGAAATCTTCACGCTGTACAGAGTGTTAAGACCGGTGACTTTGAGATTATCAATCACCACTCACCTCTTGTATCAGTTGGCAGGGGCAAAATTCTTGAATTTGACAACAAATTTGAAAATGTGAAAAAAGATGGATTAAGCTTTGTTTTATATAATAATGTATGGGGTACAAACTTCCCGTTATGGTATGAGGACAATGCAAAATTCTCATTTGAAATCAAGAAAAAATAACAAAAAAGCGGGGTAAGGCTACCTCGCTTTTTCCATATAAAAACACGCAATGCGTAATGCATTGCGTGTTAATAATTATTTATTGTGCTTTTTATGCATAACCACCGAAGAGGATTGCGAATAAGATTCTGAAGAATGCAAGAATTCTCGCAAAGAAGCCAAGTTCTTCTACTTCAGGTTCACCGGTTACTGTAACAGAATATTCCAATTCTACGAAATCAACCTGAACATCACCGTATTCTCCGCCCGGTTCCCAGTAATCAACACGAGTATCTACTTCTTCACCGTTTACATATCCTGTAACATCATCAGCTAATATATAGTCTGATACTGGAGCAAGATAAACATAGAAGTAATATGTTTCACCAGTTTCAAATTCACCATAGAATGAGTCACCGTTACTATCATACACATAAACAGCAGGGTCACCATAGTTATCTTCAAACATAAGGCCGTCTGAATAGATGTCAATGTAAGAATAATAATCTTCAGCGTCAACACCTGCGATATCACTGTAAATACCAATTTCAGCTATATCGATTTCCTCGCTAGTTGGCTCATAGCTAATTCCTTCACCAACAGTAATCGCAAAGTAGAATGTAACATAGTAAACATCTAAATATTCATAAGGATTCCAATAATCCACATAAGCTTCAAAGTCAAGACCGTTTATCACTGCAGTTTCGATATCACCTAATACATAACCGGGCTTAGCTGTCAGGTAAACATCTACATAATATGTTTCGCCTTCTACAAAATTACCATCGAAATATTCATACTCGCTGTCATATACAAATACAGCCTGACCGTCATAATCGTCTTCAAACTTAAGACCTTCTGTATGAATATCTATATACTCTTCATAATCTTCAGCGTCAACACCTGCGATATCAAAATCAACTGAGACTTCTGTCTCATTAACTACAACCGCAGCACTTGCAACAACTGAGAAAAGACCCAGCATCATAACAAGGGATAATAAAACGGATAAAATCTTCTTAGTTTTTGTCATTTAAATCACCTTTCCTTCTTTAAAGCTGACAATTATTTTTAAAATGTAATCTCTCAATCAGCTTAGGTAAATTTTAACATAAATTTATGATTTTTGTAAATAAAAATGTGCAAACTGCTTAAATAAATTTATATCATTAATATTAATAACATTTATTATAAAAATGCACTTAAAAATACAACAAAAAAGTGTCATAGTGGGTTATATACATCGAAAACAATTATAACAGTCTGAAACAAGTCCTCTTCGGTTTGTATGCGTGATATTGCAAATTAAAATTTGCAGTGATATTTTTGATAAATCAAAAGTGTTATTGAAGCCTTCCGGCTTCAGTGCTATTTTATTCGCATAAAACTTGCGAAGCAAATAACACTGTGCGAAGCACAATAAAACTGCGAAGCAATAAAACTCGTCAAATGGCGAATAAAACTGGCGTTGTATCCTTACGGGTACAACGCCTTCGAGGTGCTTAATTTATCAGATATATTCTTATTCAGCCTTTGCTTCTGCTTCGTGCTTCTGACGAAGTGCTTCATAAATCGGCTCCATCTTTTCCTTTGTGAGCGGATAACCGAAACGGAATATGAGCCATACGCTTGTGTAAACAATTGCAGGAATTACAGTACAAATAAACATAATCTTTTTACTTGTATCGTTTTCTGCGATAAAGCCGTTACCTGCAGTAAGGCTGTCGTATTTTGCCCACTGAAGAAGGAAAAGTCCGCCTGCATCGGCAATTGCCTGACCAAACTGACGACCGAATGTGTATGCAGAGTAAACTGCACTTTCGTTTCTGATGCCTGTTGTATATTCCTGATAGTCGATAACGTCCATAACAACTGCCCAACAAGTAAGGCTGACAAATGTGTAGCCGAAACCGATAAGGAGTAAGCAAAGCATATAGAGCCATGCAGGATAAATTCCCTGTTCAGGGTTAATCCACATAATGAAATCCTCGTTGTTTGCAGTAAGGAAAAGGAACACAGATGCCGCTGCAGAAATAATTGACATTCTTCCGCAAAGCTCTTTTTTACCGTATTTTGCGGAAAGCTTTGGTGTAAATAAAATCAGAATTACCATTGGAAGATAATTACAGATTGTACCGACAATGCTGAGTCCTGTGTTTGTAAAATAGTTCTTGTAAAGGTATGTGTTAAAAGAACCGAACTGGAGCTGACCGCTGATAAGCACACCTGAAAGAGTGAGCAAAACAAATGGCTTTGACTTGAAAAGTCCTTTATAAACACCCTTTAAGTCAATGTTTTCGTCTTCAACTGCAGGAACACGTTCCTTTACCATTTTGTGACCTACAAGATAAGTCACAATTGACAAAACACCCATAAGAAGTGCATAAAGGAACATTCTGTTACCATCTGCAACCTCAATTTCAAGACCTGTCTGTTCGTCAATTCTGCCACTACCAACATAAATAATCATCGGAGCAATAAGAAGAACAACAGCGCCACCGATACCACTACCTACTGAACGAGCAGTAGAAAGAATTGTTCTGCCCTGAGGGTCATCAGTAATAACAGATGCCAATGAGCCGAAAGGAATGTTCATGGCTGTATACATTGTGCAGTACACAAGATACAGAACAATTGCAAGAACAAAGAGAAGCATTGGCTTTTGGGCTAATGTCTGATTATAGAAAATTGAATTCGGGTCATTAAACGGGATGAAGCAGATAACTGTTGAAATGCCTAAAGGAACTGCTACAAGACGCAAATACTGACGATATTTACCGTCCTTACCGGCTCTGCGTTTTGAAACAACAGCACCCCAGAGCGGGTCATTAATAACGTCCCAAAGACGAGTGATAATAAACATATAACCAACAAGCTTCGGTGCAATTCCGAAAACGTCAGTCATAAAAATTTTAAGATAACTTGTAATATATGTAAGGTTAAACATATTACCTGATTCAGCAATAGTATAACCGGCAATATCCTTAAAGCCTATTCGGTTAGGATGGTTATTAACCTCTTTAACCTTTTTTTCTTTTTTTGCCATAAATGTTATCCCCCTTTTTCTTATTAATTAATGAAATAATACCACCTTTTATTATTTTTTTCAATAGTTTAATGATTACAAAATATCCGTCTTAACCTTTATTGACATAAAAAAACTATCGTATTATAATTGATAAAAGCATAAATATGAATTGAAATGAGTAACCGAGGTGATAAGATGGCTATTCAAAAATGTGAAATGTGTGGTGGTACACTGGAAGTAGAGGATAATGGCAGCTTTGCAGTATGCACTTACTGTGGCACTCGTCAGGCTCTTCCCGAAAGCGGCTCTTCCCCTGAGGCTGTGAAGGCTGATGCTCTTCGTATCGAAAATGAAAAAAGAAAAACTGCAGAAGCAAAGGCAAAGGCAGAAGAAAACCGACTAAAAGCAGAATCAAAACGTCTTGAATATGAGCGCATTGCCGAAAAGAAACGTGCCGAAAAATCAGAACGCTCAAAAAAACGACGTGATATTCTCGGAAAAGTTTTTTTGGTCATTCTCGCACTTTCACTTCTGTCTCTTCTCACATTCAAGTTGATTATTCCGACAGTAAGATACAATGGTGCCGTTAAGGAGCTTGAAGCTGAAAACTATGAGGAAGCATATATCACCTTCAAATCATTGGGAAATTTCAAAGATAGTAAAGACCATGCAGACAAGCTCTTAAAGGATTATCCTTCAGTTGCTCAGGTTGGAGATATTATTATTTTAGGTCAATACGAGCAGGACAATAAAACTTCAAATGGAAAGGAAGCCATTGAATGGAAGGTTCTCGATAAAGACTCTGAAGGAAATATGTTTGTTATAAGCCTTTATGCTCTTGATTGTCGCAGTTATCATTCTACTGTTGCTGAAGTAACATGGGAAACAAGTGATATAAGAAAATGGCTCAATCAGGATTTCTACAATATGGCCTTTTCAGTAGCAGACAAGAGCAAAATCAGAACAACATCCATACAGAATCGTGACAACCCCGACTACAACACCGACGGCGGAAACGACACAAACGACAAGCTTTACCTCCTTTCAATCGACGAAGCTATAACATATCTTCCGAAATCTGTGGACAGACTTTGTATTGCAACAAAATATGCCGAATCTCAAGGTTCTCAGCTTGAAGGGATTACACGAAACTGTCGTTGGTGGCTACGTTCACCCGGAACAAACACCTATAAAGCAGCGGCTGTAAAGGTTGATGGTTTTATTCTTAATATGGGTGCTCCTGCTTCTTTAGAAAAGCGTTCAATCCGTCCTGCTATGTGGATAGAGCTTTAATTTGCTTCATTTAATTGAATTTTTATAACAGCCACAGTGATATCGTCACTGTGGTTTTTGCTTTTTCCCTTTGCAAGAACGCAAAGCTTTTCAGGCAAATCATAAGAAAAACCATTTTCTGCAATATATCTTTTTATATCATCAATACTGTTATCAGCTGCTCCGTCAGACATCATGACAATCACATCATCATTTTTCAGCCCTCCTTTTATGGTTGCAAATTCCGCTTGTCGAAGTATTCCTATGGGCATTGCTGATTTTTTGATTTCACAGACTCTTCCTTTTCTGTAAAGAAGTGAAACTGTTGCCCCCGCCTTGTAAATCACCGACTGTCCGTTATAAAGGTTGATTTTCAGAATATCAAGTGTTGCCAAGGATTCCTCATAGCTCTTCACCAGCATTGCCGAATTAACAAGTCGCAAAGCACAGGGAAATGAAAATCCGGAAATTATCAGACGCGAAAACAACGAGGAAGCCATAGCCCCGTCAATAGCCGCCCGCTCACCTGTACCCATTCCGTCACTGAGCATAGCTATAAAATTCCCTTTTCCGTCAAAAAAAGAATCAAAGCAATCTCCACAAACCTTTGTTTCATCACTTGATATCTGATGATAAATACATTCTGCCGTTAAATTGGGTTCTTCCCAGAAGAGAAGCATTTTTTCTTTTTCTCCCGAAACAACTGTCGGAGGCGGAAATTCTTTTTCTGTCGAAATTGTTATGCATTGACATATTTCTTCTATGGAAGCCTTACACTCCGAATCCATACTGATGTTTATAATCATATTCATACCCTCGTCCTCATAGCAATTGACGAGAGCAGGAACACCTATATCATCCAGGCTGTTTTTCAAAGCCAGGGATTTGTTTGCCAAAGGCTTAGCTCCACTCTCAAATCCAAGAAGCAAATCATCAAGCAATTCACATACTGTATCAAACTGGTCTGCGGTTATTTTTCGCATCTCGTTAATTCTCCCTTCTGCTCCTAACTTCGCTGAATACAGCACATAATTTTTATTAAAACTATCGCAGAGAGCCATTATTCTTATACACCGGCTTTGAAGTGACATAGGAGCCACCGATGGAGTAACGCTTCCTGTTTTACGGATAATTTCCACAACTTCATCAAATTCTCCGAGAGTTCCGGGGAGAGCATTTCTCCAGCATTTGTTGTATGAGGCACATTTTTCGCACACATTGTCCCTTACCCGAAGGTAAACAGCGGTTGTGTCGGGAACTGATTTTTCTTTCAGCTTCTGTGACACTCTCACAACTGTTTCCGACATATCTCCCACTGCATCTCTCACCGATTTTATTCTTAAAGCAATTAAATTCTGATATTCTCTTCCATCGCCGGTAACCGATAAAAAGGATAATTTCATTTTAATCTGGAAGAATAATTTTTGTGGTGTAAGAACAAAAATTACGGATGCAAGAGCAGTTTCTACAAGTGACGCGTATGCAGGATTACCGTTACCAAGAAAAATAAGCAGTGCACCATAGGAAAACACATAGGCACAGGCGCAAAGCACCCGTCCCGAATAGGAAAAAATTCCCGACACAAGCCCTGCTCCCGCATAACAGAAAACTGTCGGTTGACTATTACCCGTCATTGTGAAACCAAGAGAAGCACCTACGCCAAGTAGTGCTCCTCCTGATTCCTTTAAGAGATATGATGAAACCATTACAACATAAGAACACACAATCCCTGAAAGGGTTACTCCAAAAACAGACAATTCCGATAGAGAAACTATCAGGACAAGCATTCCCACAGACAGAGACATAATTTCTTTTGAGGTTAATTCTTCGTCCTTATTTAATTTTTCAATTGTCCACACACTTACTGCAAAAAAATATGCTCCGCCAAAAGCCACCAATGCTTCTGAAATCCGTAAAAATACCAAACTCACTGTAATTGTTTCTGAAAGCATAGCAACCAGCCCTGTTGATATTGTGGCAAATAGTGAAATGCCTGCCGGCACAAAAGTCTTTTTTCGAAGCTTTGGAAAAGTGTTGACATACACTCTCAATATATACACCAGAATCAGTGCCATAACGTAACGAAAAGCGTTTATGTAATCGTTGGAAATAACATATCCTGCCATTGCACCAAGACAGGCAAACAAAGTATTGCCCCTGTCAACACCCGTGGCAAAGGCTATTCCCAATGGAGAAAAATATTTTTGTGATGAGGCAGACGCCGTAACCATTGCAAGTCCGAAATAAACTGCTTGTCCGATTATGCTTTTTGCCAAATCAGACAGCTGTATCTTGCCTTCCTCTGCTTCATTTCCGAATTCCCGATTTATCATTTTTTCACCTACCTTTTACTTTTTCTCCCTTGATTATATGACGGTCCGCGAAAAATTTTTGACATATCCTGTCCGTAAAAATTGAAATTTTTTCTTGTAAACAAAAGAAAAAAATAAGTTTATGTAATATATTGATTTTTTTATAAATTTGCCTTTAAAAAATGATTATTATATGTTAAAATATTTATGGAAATGAGGCGAATTTATGGCAAGAATATTTACAATAGTATCAGGTAAAGGTGGCGTGGGAAAATCAACCTTCTGTGTTAATACAGCACTTGCACTTTGCCGAAACAATAAAAAAGTTTTGCTCATCGACGGAGATATTGCATTGCGAAGTCTTGATTTGCTTCTTGGAATTGATGAAATGGTGCTTTATGACTGGTCAGATGTTATAGCAGAGCGTTGTGACGCTGATAAGGCACGTCTGTTTTATGACGATAATCTTCAGCTTTTACCTGCACCATTAGAGCATCCCGACGATTTAAATGTAGATATCTTCAAGCAACTTTTATCACATTATTCCGATAAATATGACTACATTTTCATCGATAGCCCTGCCGGTGTAGGAGAATTGCCCTTGACATACGCTTTATCTGCTGATTTCTGTATCGTTCTTGCAACTCCTGACAATGTCAGTGCAAGAAGTGCTTATATAGCAGGAAATCAACTTATCGATGCAGGTATTGAAGATAAAAACATACGCCTTGTAATCAACAAATTTAACACAAAAGCAACGAAGCACGGTAAACTGTTAAATCTGGATGAAGTAATTGATATTACATATCTTCGTCTTATCGGTATTGTGCCTGAAGACAAAAAGATTCCGTTTACTTCTGTAGCAGAAAAAGAGTTTTCAAATTCCTCAAAAACGAAAAAAGCATTTGATAATATTGCGGGTAGACTTTTAGGTAAAGAAATCCCACTTTATTTGTAAAAAAATATTGAAAATCCTATATTTTTTTGTTATTATAATGTTTGGAAAAAATCAAACGGCAAGAATATTATGAAAGAAGGGGTTAAGTATGAACATAGCACTTATGGCACACGACTCGAAAAAGGAACTTATCACACAGTTTTGTATCGCTTATTGCGGTGTTCTGTCACGTCATAATCTTTGTGCAACAGGAACCACAGGCAAAATGGTATCCGAAGCAACAGGTCTTAAAATCACACAGTTCCTCAGTGGTTCTCAAGGTGGCGACCAGCAAATCAGTTCAAGAATTGCTTGTAATGAAATTGACTTGCTTTTAATGTTCCGTGACCCTCTTAATCCAAAACCTCATGAGCCAAAGGACAACACATTACTCCGTCTTTGTGATGTGCACAATGTACCGGTTGCGACAAACATTGCAACTGCTGAGGCTCTTATCCACGCACTTGAGCGTGGTGACCTTGATTGGAGAGACATTGTTAATCCGAAAAAATAAATAAAATACAACGCCTCCCTGAAATAATGGGAGGCAAAAACATATTATTAAGGAAGAAAATTATGGCTTTAATAACAAATGCTATTAAGGGAACACAGGATACACTCCCTAAAGAAAGTTACAAAATTCAATACGTGGAATCTGCTGTAAGAGAAACAGCAGAAAACTTTGGTTTCTACGAAATGCGTACTCCTGTTTTTGAACACACTGAGCTTTTCCAGCGTGGTGTTGGTGAAACAACAGACGTTGTTCAGAAAGAAATGTACACATTTGAGGACAAGGGTGGTCGTTCAATCACTCTTCGTCCTGAAGGTACTGCGGGTGCAGTAAGAGCATTCCTTGAACACGGTCTTTTTAACGAAGGACTTCCGCAGAAGATTTATTATCTCACATCTTGTTACAGATACGAAAAGCCTCAGGCAGGTCGTCTTCGTGAATTCCACCAATTCGGTGTTGAATGCTTTGGCGCAGGTGCTCCGAGTGCTGATGCCGAGGTTATCTCACTTGCGAACGAAGTATTCAATTATCTTGGAATAAATAATCTTGCACTTGAAATCAACTCAATCGGTTGTCCTGAATGCAGAAAGCATTATCATAAGGCACTTAAGGAATATTTTGACCAGTACAAGGGTGACCTTTGTGAAACATGCTTAGGTCGTCTTGACAGAAACCCAATGAGAATTCTTGACTGTAAGAGTCCTGTTTGCTCAGGCATTGCCCAAAAAGCTCCTACTGTTATTGAATTCCTTTGTGACGATTGTAAAGAGCATTTTGAAAGCGTTAAGAAATATCTTGATGCTATGAATATTGAATACACAGTTAACCCACAGATTGTCCGTGGACTTGACTATTACACAAGAACTGTTTTTGAATTTGTATCAAAAGAAATCGGTGCACAGGGCACAGTTTGCGGTGGTGGCCGTTACGACGGTCTTATCGCTGAAATGGGTGGAAGTCCACTTCCTGCTTGTGGTTTCGGTTTAGGTCTTGAAAGACTTTTACTCCTTATGGAAGCACAAAAAACTCCATTTCCAGAACCAAAGAAATGTGACCTTTACATTGTAAGTATGGGTGCTGATGCTAATGTTGAAGCTGCTCGTATTGCAACTGAGCTTCGTAACGAAGGCATGTGTGTTCAGTTTGATACTGTTGGTCGTGGCTTAAAACCACAGATGAAATACGCTAACAAAATCGGTGCATTATACACACTCGTTTTAGGTGACAGCGAACTTGAAACAGGCAACATAAAAATTAAAAATATGGAAACAGGCAGCGAAACTGAAATGACTCTTTCCGATTTCGTTGACAATTTCCAATCAGTAGTTATAAAAGATGCTATGTCAGGATTTGAATCCCTTGGTGTTGAGGGAATTGACCTTGCTGACATTTTAGGAGGCACAAACTAATGGATACAATGAACGGATTAAAAAGAACTGATTACTGTGGCACTCTCAATGCCAACTTCGTTGGTAAAGAGGTTACAGTTGCAGGGTGGGTACAGCGTCGTCGTGACCTTGGCGCACTTATCTTCATCGACCTTCGCGACAGAACAGGCGTTGTGCAGTTGGCTTTTGACGATAACACAGACAGAGCTGTTTTTGATAAGGCATTCACAGTAAGAAGTGAATATGTACTTATGGCAAAGGGTGTTGTCCGTGAGCGTTCTTCAAAGAACAAGGACATTCCTACAGGTGACATTGAAATTGAAGTTAATGATTTGAGAATTGTCGGTGCAAGTGAAACACCACCTTTTGAAATCGTTGAAAATTGTCAGACATCAGAGGTAACTCGTCTTAAATATCGTTACCTTGACCTTCGTCGTCCTGACTTACAGAAAAATATTCTTCTTCGTCATAAGATTACAAAGATTACTCGTGACTATTTTGACGAAAACGGATTTATTGAAATTGAAACCCCAATGCTTATCCGTTCAACTCCTGAAGGTGCTCGTGACTTCCTTGTTCCATCAAGAATTCACAACGGAAGCTTCTATGCACTTCCACAGTCACCTCAGCTTTACAAACAGCTTTCAATGGTAGCAGGTTTTGACAGATATATGCAGATTGCTCGTTGCTTCCGTGACGAAGACCTTCGTGCTGACCGTCAGCCTGAATTTACACAGATTGACCTTGAAATGTCATTCGTAGATGTTGATGATGTTATGGGTATGGGTGAAGGCTATATTCAGAGAGTATTCAAAGAGGCTATGGGTGTTGACATTCAGTTACCACTCCCAAGACTTACTTATAAAGACGCTATGGAACGCTATGGTTCTGATAAGCCTGACACTCGTTACGAAATGGAACTTTGTGACCTCGGTGATGTTGTTAAGGGTTGTGGCTTTGGTGTGTTCACATCAGCACTCCAGGCAGGTGGTGCAGTTTACTGTATTACAGCTAAAAATGCAGTCAACACTCTTACAAGAAAAGAAATTGATAAATTAACAGAATTCGTTCGTGGTATCGGTGCAAAAGGACTTGCATTTGCTCGTCTTATGCCTGACGGACTTGCATCTTCATTTGCAAAATTCCTTACAGTAGACGAAATGACCGCTCTTCTTAGCAAAGCAGGAGCAGAAACAGGTGACGTTGTTCTTATTGTTGCCGACACAAAGACAAACAGCGTTCTTTCAGTTCTTGGTGCACTCCGTCAGGAAGTTGCAAAGAAGCTCGATATTATCCCAACTGATAAATTCAATCTTCTCTGGATTACAGAATTCCCATTCTTTGAGTGGGATGAGGATGCACAGACCTTCGTTGCTATGCACCACCCATTCACATCTCCTATGGATGAATGTCTCCCATACCTTGAAACAGACAAAGCACAGGTTCGTGCAAAGGCTTATGACCTTGTTCTCAATGGTGTTGAATTGTCATCAGGTTCAATCCGTATTACTGACCCTGCGCTCCAGAAGAGAATGTTCACTCTTCTCGGTCTTTCTGACGAAGAAGCTTATGAAAAATTCGGTTTCTTGACAGATGCATTCCGTTTTGGTCCTCCTCCACACGGTGGTATGGGTATCGGTCTTGACAGACTTGTAATGCAGATGATTGGTGCTGACTCACTTCGTGATGTTATCGCATTCCCTAAACTTCAGAATGCAAGTGAACCAATGACAGAATGTCCGTCACCTGTTGATACACTCCAGCTTGACGAACTTGGAATTGCAGTTAAGGAAATTGAGGAATAATCCATGAAAAAAGGTATAAGACAACTGAATATTTTACTGACTTCAGCGTGTCTTTGCTTAAGTTTATCAATTCCCGCATTCGCTGAAAGTACAGTTAAGTATTCAAACGAATTAACCGTTACTCCTATCCGTGTTTTCTTCGCAATTCTCATTATCCCCGCTTTTATTGTAATGGAAATTGCATTTGAGAGAATTCGCGAAAAACGAGTTGCAAAAAGAAATAAAAAATACGGAAAAACAAAAGAATAAAAAATACGAAAAAACAAAAGAATAAAAAATTACTCCCGATGAAAATACTCATCGGGAGTTTTCCTTTGCTCATCAAATCGAAGTTTATCGGGGAATTAATATAGAACAACATTTCTTGTAGGGGACGATGCCCACATCGTCCCGTTCCAAAGTGTATGGTTTACTTACTGCGGGCGGATGAGGGCATCCGCCCCTACATTTATACTCCTTATTAATGAATAATCATCCCTATAAATTATAATTTATCATTCTCCTATGAAAAAACTGCCCGGTACAAAACCGAGCAGTTTCTTTTTATTTAAATATCTTATTTTAAAGCATTATAGAGTGAAGGGATAAACCAACCTAAAATAACCGGCACCAGGAATGCGAAGCCTATTGATGTTAGGAGTGTAACACCCCAGCTTTCAAGTCTTGCGAAAATCGAGAATATTCCGTACCAAGGTGCAACAAGAATTTTGTTGATTCCCTTTGTTTTGTCGTTGAAATAGTTTTCTTTAATCATCATTACATCTTCCATCTGTGGGAAAAGGTTTGTAAGAAGTGCAATTCCAAGATACAAACAAACCCAAGCAAAAATGTCCTGATATTTTGCAAAATAGATAATTGCTGTTGAACCATAAGAAAGAGTTAAAAAGCCCAACATAAAATTCATAAAAAACGGAATAAAGCAAATGTCAAAGCTTGGTCCGCGTCTCTTAATCAACTGATGGTCAATGTGTGAAAGCATTTCATTAAACTGAATAACTTTTTCATCTTCGACAATAATCTTGGCAGAGCGACATATCATATGCTCAAAAAAAGCATGGAGGATTGCACCCGGAAGAGTTAATACTTTTACTATTATATAAACTATACTCATATTAAATCATACCCTCCACTTTCTGCAATTTGTTTAAGTGTAAGTTTGCCTTCCACGAAATCAGTTACATCACTTGAAAATGCAATTGTATCATCACCGTAGGAGTCAATTTCCTTCTCCAATGCTTCAAATGACTCTTTATGACCTGTTGCGTGAGCCAGGATAGCGTATAAATCTCTTATAGGAAGAGTGAGACCGCCCGTCATTGATGTAGTATCGTAAACCTCACAAATTATTTCATAAGCTGCGTCGACATCATCCTGCATAATATAGTTAAGCGATTGCTGAAGCTGAAGCATATAACCATACTGCATATATTGAGTTTCGCCATCAGGAAGACCTTTTAACATTTTAAGTCCTTCGTCACAAATCTGTTGTGCCTTAGCATAATCCTTATCTCTGTAACGATAAATTAATGACTCTATCATATAGCAATCTGCTGACTCAACATTTATTTCCCTAAGTTTTTTAACCATTGCTTCTGCTTTTTCATATTCACCTGAGCCGGCATAATTAGTTGCCAGCATCGGAGCTACAAGAGTCCACATATAATCAGAAGAATCTGCACACTTCTGTAAATATTCTGCAATAATTTTCTGGTCTTTTCCAACCTGCTGTGCTGCGGCATATTGATACATTCTTATCCAGCCCTCATCACAGATATACACAGTTTCACTACCATCAGGAGTAAAATCTTTTTCTGTTTCATCGTGATACTCAGTGCCGTTTATATATATCTTCTTGCCTACAAGACCTTCAAGCTCATTGACGATAGCATCATAATTCTTATTATCAACTACAGGATATTTTCCAAGGTGTTGCTGAACAACTAATGCAGAAGCCTGCATTCTTTCAGATTCATCAAGAATTTCGTTCAATCTTTTAAATGTGGGAAGATTTAAAACCGCATTCGGAATATTCTCGTCGATTTCTGTAATAGCAGAATTCATATTCACCAATGTGAAGTTAGTTTCAACCTTTTTTGCGTAAATGTTGAAATATCCCTTTTTACTATCAATTATTTTTGCTTGTTCCTCTGCTTGTTGATATTTACCCATAGCAGTCTGAAGCTTGGCATCTGCAAGAGCTTTGTCACCCTGCTTCATTGCAGAAAAAACAGGAACATTGATTGCAAAGAAGAAAACCGCAGCAACAGTTATACAAACAGAAAGTATAGCTACAATTATTCCTCTGTAATCATAAGGATATTTCTCCAGAGTTGATTCGCAATCTTCACAATACGGACTATCAGGATTTTTTTCTGTTCCGCGAAGCTTTTCACCACAGTACTCACAGAGCTTATCCTCTGTAATTTCTGGTGTTTTCTTCTCACGAGAAACCTTTTGCGGGTTATACCCCTCAATTTCCATAGCTTCAATAACATCCGTAATGTTCTCGGATTCTTTTTTTGCCTTGTCAAGCTCTTTTTTAAAAATCTTTGCTAATTCTTCCATTTCTTCATGGATATCATCATTTTCTTCAGAACCTGAACCGGAAAGCTTTTCTTTATTTTCGTCCAAGGTTATTCCTCCTTTGGTTATTCATTTGCACCGCAGCATTTTTTGTATTTCTTACCGCTGCCGCAAGGACAAGGGTCATTTCTGCCGACTTTTTCACCTTTTTTTACAGGTCTTTTCTTATCACTGCCATCAGTTGAGCCGTTTGTTGCAGTGATTTTTGCAGTCTGTTCACGTTTTACATCTTCTTCCGTTCTGATACGGAAAAGAATGAGTGTTGTAACAGTACCTTCACGGATAAGTGAATTCATTTCGTCAAACATATCATAGCTTTCCATTCTGAATGCCACAACAGGGTCCTGTTGAGCATAAGAACGAAGATAAATACCGCGTTTGAGCTCATCCATAGCGTCAAGGTGGTCCATCCATCGTTGGTCAACATTATGAAGAAGAACCTTTCTTTCAAGTTCAGCCATAAGGTCTTCACCGTATTCTTCATATTTTGCATTATAGATGTCCATAGCCTTGTTATAGAAATATTCTCTGTATTCGGCATTTGTATCAAACTTGGTTTCAAGTCCTTCTTCACCGAGATACTTCAATTTTTTAACAAGTCCTGCTCTGTTCCAATCATCAGGTGACTGTGAATCAGGACAATAAAAATCAACTGTTTCCGCAAAATAACCTTCAAACATTTTAAGAATTGCTGAATGGATATCATATCCGTCAAGAACCTGATTACGCTGTTCGTAAATCTTCTTTCTCTGTTCATTCATAACATCGTCAAATTTAAGAACATTACGACGTGCTGCAAAGTGGTTTCCTTCAACCTTTTTCTGCGCATTTTCAATTGTATTTGAGAAAATCTTCGCTTCAATCGGAAGGTCTGCTGCACTTGGGAAAGCATCTATAATATTATAGAATCTGTCACCCGCAAAGAGACGGAGCAATTCATCCTCTGCTGAAAGATAGAATTTACTGCGACCCGGGTCACCCTGACGACCGGCACGACCACGGAGCTGATTGTCAATTCTTCGTGATTCATGACGTTCAGTACCGATAATGAACAAGCCACCTGCCTCACGGACTTTATCTGCCTCATCCTTCAACATATCCTTGTATTTCTTTTCGAGTTCACGATATGTTTTTCTTGCTTCAATAATGTCTGTATTATCAGTTTCAGCAAAGCCTGTTGCCTCTGCAATAAGTTCATCAGAGAATTCCATTCTTCTCATTTCTGCACGAGCCATATAATCAGGGTTACCACCAAGAATAATGTCAGTACCACGACCTGCCATATTTGTCGCAATCGTTACAGCACCGAGTGAACCTGCCTGAGCAATAATTTCTGCTTCCTTGTCGTGATATTTAGCATTAAGAACATTGTGCTTGATTCCTGCTTTGCGAAGTGCCTTACTTAAAAGCTCACTCTTTTCAATATTTGTTGTACCCACAAGGACCGGCTGACCATTTTTGTTACATTCAAGAATCTGCTCAATAATAGCCCTGAATTTAATTGCTTCACTCTTATAAAGGACATCTTCCTCATCCTTACGAATCATTGGCTTGTTTGTAGGGATTTCGATAACGTCAAGAGTATAGATTTCCTGGAATTCACCGCTTTCTGTCATAGCTGTACCTGTCATACCGGAAAGCTTTGTATACTGACGGAAATAATTCTGGAAAGTGATTGTTGCGAGAGTTTTTGACTCACGCTCAACCTTAACATTTTCTTTTGCTTCAATAGCCTGATGAAGACCGTCAGAATAACGACGACCAAGCATAATACGGCCTGTAAATTCGTCAACAATAAGCACCTGACCATCTTTTACAACATAGTCAACATCACGCTTCATAACACCGATTGCCTTGATTGCAAGGTCAAGGTGATGCTGAAGTGTAAGATTTTCAACATCAGCAAGGTTTTCAACACCAAAAGCCTTTTCAGCCTTCTTAATACCACCCTTTGTGAGTGATGCTGTTTTGCCCTTTTCGTCAACAACAAAGTCATATTCTTCAGGAACTATATTTTCAATTCCTTGCTTTGCGTCGATTTCCTTTACAACATACATTTTAAGGCTTCTCGCAAACTGATTAGCCACCTTATAAAGTTCGTTTGACTTGTCCCCCATACCTGAAATGATAAGCGGAGTTCTTGCCTCATCAATAAGGATTGAGTCAACTTCGTCCACGATTGCAAAGTTATGACCGCGCTGTACTCTCTGTTCAGCATAAATTACCATATTATCACGAAGGTAATCAAATCCCATTTCGTTATTTGTACCATAGGTAATATCACAAGCATATGCTTCACGTCTTTCCTCACCCTTAAGGTCATGCACGATAAGGCCAACAGAAAGGCCCATAAATCTGTAAAGCTTACCCATCCATTCAGAGTCACGACGAGCAAGATAGTCATTTACGGTAACAATATGAACACCCTTACCTGCAAGAGCATTAAGGTATGCAGGAAGTGTTGCAACAAGAGTTTTACCTTCACCTGTTCTCATTTCGGCAATTCGTCCCTGATGAAGAACGATACCACCGATAATCTGCACAGGGAAATGACGCATATTAAGAACACGAGCAGATGCCTCACGACAAGCAGCAAATGCCTCCGGCAAAATATCATCAAGTGTTTCTCCGTTTTTGAGTCTCTCCTTGAATTCAGGAGTTTTTGCCTGAAGCTGGGCATCACTGAGTTTTTTGTACTCTTCCTCAAGTGCTAAAACTTGCTTTTGGATAGGAATTATTCTCTTGATTTCTCTTGAAGAATAATCACCGAAAATCTTTTTAAATAATGACATATTTATTATCTTTCCTTTCAGAAAAATGCATTTTTACAGGTATTTGGCTTTATTTTTGCAATTGCCTAAACCAACCCAGTATATATTTGGTGACATTATAACATATCTTTCATAAAAAATCATTAACTTTTTGTGAAAAAATTATGTTTTTTCCTTGATTTAAATGCTTTTTTTTGATATCCTTTAATGTGTATATAAATTTCTTAATTTAGTTATACTTAAAAATGATTAAGGAGGCGTTTAAAATGACTGACGCAAGAACAATGGCGTACATCAATATGTATGCTGTTCTCGGCACTTTGGAAAATCTTTGTGAGCTTGATGATAAGGCAAAAGAAATTATTTCAACTCTTGAAAAACCTGTTTCATTGGCTTTTGACGTTAAAGACGGTCCAAGTGCTACACTCACATTCTCTTCAAAGGGATGCCGCATGGACGATGGCGTCAACAGCAAGTGCGATATCAAAATTCCTGTATCCTCTTGCGAAAAATTCAACAAGATTATCGATGGTGTGGTAACACCTATCCCTACAAAGGGTCTTACAAAAATAGGTTTTCTTTTAAAAACATTTACTGCACTTACAGACAGACTTACAGAGGTTATGAGACCGACCCCTGAGGCTCTTAAGGACCCGGATTTCTTCCGTCTTAACACTCTCTGTACATTCTATACAGTTTCTGTTGCCATTGCACAGATTGGTAACCAGGATGAAATTGGTAAATTCAGTGCTTCAAACATTGTTGACGGTGACATTCAGATTGGTATTAAGGATGTTGTTTATTCAACAATCCGTGTTAAGAACAATCGCCTTATCACTATCAAACAGGCTCCTGAAAAGCCAAGAGCAATCATGGAATTCTGTGATTTGGAACTCGCAAACGCACTCTTCGCAGGTACAGTTAACTCAATCGACCATGTTGGTAACGGTAACATCACAATCCGTGGTCTTATCTCAATGGTTGATAATGTAAACCGTATTCTTGACAGAGTCGGATTATACTTAGCATAAGGAGGACACTGAAAATGAGTAAATTTCCATTATACGATACCACAAAAAGCCGTGAAATGTTTAACCGCGCAACACAGGTTATTCCGGGTGGTATTTACGGTCACTTAGGCCCTGCAGAAGGTCAGTGGATTCCTGTTAACAGATGGCCATCTTTTGCTGAAAAAGCACAGGGTTCATACTTCTGGGACGTTGACGGCAACAAATATATCGACTATATGTGTGCTTACGGTCCTAACGTTTTAGGTTACAATGACCCTGACGTTGACGCTGCTGCTCTCGCACAGCTCAAGCTCGGTAACTGTACAACTGCTCCGGGCAAGGTTATGGTTGAATGTGCAGAAACACTTGTTGACACTGTTGCTTGTGCTGACTGGGCATTCTTCTGCAAAAACGGTTCAGATACAACAACTCTTGCAACAATGGCAGCAAGAGCACATACACATAAGAAAAAGATTATTTTCTTAAAATACTACTACCACGGAGATTTCCCATGGGCACAGAAGGTTGACTACCCTGGTATCACTCCTGAAGACGTAGCAAATAACATTATCGTTCCTTGGTTTGACCTTGATGCAATCCAGAAGGCTTATGACGATAACAACGGTGATATCGCTGGTATTATTGCTCAGCCTTATGACCACGGTAACTTCAAGGATAACGAAGTTGCTTCAAAAGAATACTGGGGTGCAGTTCGTAAATGGTGTGACGACCACGGTGCAGTTCTCATCATCGACGACGTTCGTGCAGGCTTCCGTCTTGACCTTGCAGGTTCTGACCACTTCTATGGCTTCAAAGCAGACCTTATCTGCTTCTGTAAAGCTCTTGCTAACGGTTACAATATGTCAGCACTTTGCGGTGGCGAACATATGAAAGCAACTGTTTCAGGTATTACATACACAGGCTCTTACTGGATGAGTTCTGTTCCGTTTGCAGCTTGTATCGCTTGTATCAACAAGATGAAGGCTCTCGATACACCAACAATGTTCCGTCGTCTCGGACAGATGGTTACTGATGGCTTTAAGGCAGCTGGTGCTGAACACGGTTTTGACCTTCGTGTTTCCGGTGAACCTGCACTCTTCTACTTAAGAATAGCTAACGATGATAACCTTATGCTCCATCAGGAATGGGTTGCAGAATGTGTTAACCGTGGTTTGTTCATCACATCTCACCACAACCACTTCATCAATGCTTCTCTTACAGAAGATGACATTAAGAAGTCAATTGAAATTGCAGAAGATGCATTCTCTGTTGTAGCAAAGAGACACCCTGAAATCAGAGGTTAATCAAACAAATTATAGTGAAGTGGGGACTTCACTTCTAATAAATTTTTCTTGGAGGGAAAATTATGGCTAATTTATCAAAAGCAGAATGGCTCCAGCTCGAAAAGAAAGCCCTCGAACTCCGTAAACTCTGCGTACAGACAACTGTATGGGCAGGTAGCGGACACTTCGGCGGCGGTATGAGTGTTATGGACCTTCTCACAGTTCTTTATCACAAATATCTCAACATTAAAGTTGAAGAACCACAATGGGATGACCGTGACAGATTTATTCTTTCAAAAGGTCACGCAGCAATCGCTTATGCTCCTGTTCTTTGTGACAAGGGCTTCAACGATGTTGAAATGCTCAAATCATTCAACCTTTCAGGTTCAAAAATGGGTATGCACCTTGACTCAAACAAGGTTGTAGGCGTTGACGCTTCAACTGGTTCACTTGGTCATGGCCCATCAATTGCAGCAGGTACAGCACTTGCAGCAAGACTTCAGAACAAGGATTTCCTTACATACGTAGTTACAGGTGACGGTGAGCTTGGTGAAGGCTCATGCTGGGAAGGATTTATGACAATCAATCACTATAATCTTTCTAACTGTATCGTATTTATCGACAGAAACCACAACATGATTGACGGTAACACAGAAGATGTTATGAAGCTTGAACCACTTGCTGACAAGATGACAGCGTTCGGTTTCAACACAATCGTTGTTGACGGTAACAATATCGGTGAACTTTGTGATGCTATTGACGTTGCTATTGAAAGAGCAAAGACACCACAGGCTCCTACTTGTATTCTTATGGACACAAAGAAGGGCGCTGGTATCAAGTCAATCGAAGGCGACTACACATGGCACTATGGTGCAATCGACGATGCATTGTTTGAAAAGTTCAATAAGGAACTTGACAGCGACTATGCAGCAAGAGTTGCTAGAGCAGAAAAGGAGGGTAAATAATTATGGCAGGCGGATTTGTTTATACAGCAGTTGACCAGACTGCGCTTTCTACAGCAGAAATTTACGGTAAGGCACTTGCCGACATTATTTTAAAAGACCCTAAGGTTGTTGCTATCACAGCTGACCTTGCAAAATCAACAAAGCTTGGTGACGTTTTAAAGGTTTGTCCTGAAAGAGTTATCAACGTTGGTATCGCAGAACAGGATATGTTCGGTGTTGCAGCAGGTATGGCAAGAGCAGGTATGATTCCTTTCCTTTCAGGTTTCTCTGCTTTCACATCAATGCGTGCTTGTGACCAGCTTCACACAGACATCTGTTATCAGAATGTTAACGCAAAGATTATTGCTACTCACTCAGGTACTTCTTTCGGTCAGGCTGGTTCAACTCACCACGCTATTACTGACCTTGCAATCACAAGAGCTATGCCAAACCTTACAGTTATCGTTCCTGCTGACGGTTTTGAAACAGCAAACGCTGTTAACGCTGCTTATGATAACTTCGGACCATATTACATCCGTATCAACCGTGGTTTTGACCGTGTTCTTTATGAAAATCAGGATTACGGCTTTGAAGTAGGTAAAGCAGTTGAAATCTGTGAAGGTACAGATATCACAGTTATTGCTTGTGGTTCTTGCGTATTCCAGGCAAAGCAGGCTGCTGAATTCCTTAAAAATGCTGACGGACTCAGTGTTCGTGTTCTTAATATGCACACAATCAGCCCAATCGACGTTGAGGCTATCCAGAAAGCAATTTCTGACACAAGAAGAATTATCACAGTTGAAGACCATCTCGTAACTGGCGGTCTTGGCTCAGCAGTTGCTGAAGTTATGGCTCAGTACGGTAAAGGCTGTGCATTCAAGATGCTCGGTCATAAGGGCTTTGCTATGATTGGTCTTCAGGAAGACATTATGTCAGATGCCGGCATCGACGCTAACGGTATCATCGCTGCTGTTCGTGAAACAATGAAGGCAGACTTCGAAGAAGACGATAACTGGGACGACGATGTATAATCTCACCAGATATCAGAAAGAGAGTTGATAATATGCACGAACAAAAAGAACTTTATGCAAATAAAATATTTTTCAATGCAGCATTACCACTTGTAAAAGTTATTGCAAACGATGTTCCTTCTCTTAAAAAGCAATTTGAAAAGGTTCATGCAGTAATTCAGGTCAGCGCTCTTGACCCTGATGTTGAAGGTGGAAAAACAGCAATGCACTTCGTTGTTAATGGCAGCGACGATTGGCTTGTACACTTAAATGCTGTTGACCCTAACCCACATGTTGAACTTGAATTCAAGAGCCTTGAAGCTATGAATGCTTTCTTCAAGGGTAAAATCGGCCCTGCTACTCTTCCTAAGATGAAGGGTGCTGTTAAACACTTTGGCGCATTCAAAGCATTCTTAATGGTATTGCTTAAGCTTTCAGCACTTACAGGTGCGACAGAGCCACCAAAGGATGAAGAAACAAAAACTCTTATGGTTAAATGCTTCTTCTATCTCCTTTCAAGTGGTATCAGCCAGCTTAACAAGATGGGACATCCGGAAGTTAAGGATTGGACTTCAAAGAGTCCTGACCGTGTTTACGCTTTTGCAGTTAATGACCATCCTGAGGTTTCTGCTTTGATCCGTATTAAGGCAGGTAAATCAAGAGCAGGTCGTGGTGAATATAAGAGAGCAATGCCTTTCTTCACACTTCGTTTCGATAGCCTTGATTCAGCACTCGGTATTCTTTTAAGTACTGATGATATGCTTGAAGCTACAAAAGCAGGACGTCTTATTATGGACGGTGGTCCTGAATT
>JAZSHP010000064.1:0-11829 GCA_045533355.1 Candidatus Fimenecus sp. | reverse complement strand
TTATTTTATTCGCTACAAAACTCGCGAAGCGAATAACACTGTGCGAAGCACAATAAAACTGCGAAGCAATAAAACTCGCCGTATGGCGAATAAAACTGGCGTTGTATCCTTACGAATACAACGCCTATTCCTCGCTTTTTTTGTTGCTTATTTATTTGTACAAATTATTAGCCAAGAAGTCCAGCAAGGAATTCCCAAAGTCTTGAATTCATAAGCTTAGAAATAATCTTCTTGATGAATGCAAGAATTCCTGTTTCTTCCTCTACAGGTTCATCGTCAACAGGAGGAACATCAGTAGCATTCTTAATAATTGCAAACTGGTCAACTCTTGTTTCCTGGTCACCCTCAACTGCGTATGAATCGAAGTAAAGTGTGTCACCCTCAATCTGAATGTATGAGTATGACGGTACTTCAAGATACATAACTGCTTCGCCGATTGGGAAGAGCTTGTTTGTTTCACTTACAGGCTTTGCCTTGTAGTGCTTAACACCGATTGTACCGTTGATTGAATAGATTGTACCTGCAGGATTTACCTTTGCTGAGTAATCAAGTCCGTTGTATGTGATTTCCTTAACGCCTGTCGGAACAACCATATTATCGTCCATAATATCAGTACGCATAAACACGTGGTCGTGTCCCTGGAATACAATATCAATGCCAAGTTCAGGCATAAGAGCCTGGAGCTGTGCACGGATTGCAACTACATCATCGTCGTCATAATGTGAGCCGTTTGAATAAGGAGCCTTATGAAGAGCAACAAATTTCCAGTTAGCATCTGAAGCATTCATATCAGCCTTAAGCCATTCAATCTGTTCTGCTGAAAGGCCATCGTCAGCACCCAAGTTGTTTGAGTTAAGAACTGCAAAGTGAGCATTGTTATAATCGAATGAGTAGTAAACACCTGTTAATGTGTCCTGGTCAGGAGTGTTAGGAGTAATGAAGTAGTTTTCAAGTGCGTAGTCGCCCTTTTCTTCGTGGTTACCGGCAGCACCCATCAGTGGTGTATCCATAAATGTATCTGTTGCAGAATTGAACATTCTCTGCCACTGGATAAAGCTTCTGCCATCGTCAACAAAGTCACCTGTACCGAGGATGAAGTCACCGTCGTGATTGTTGAGAGCCATTTCTACTGCAGGAGCGAAAACTTCGTTATACTGTTTTTCTGTTGTTGACTGTGGGTCAGTCATATGGAAGAAGCTGAGTGAATCAGAGTTGTCAGCAGTGTCAATAACACCTGTTTCACTCCACCAGCCTCTGTCAGCATCACCGATACGATAACAGTATTTTGTGTCAGGCTCAAGGTCACTTAAATATACATAGTGACGATTTACATATTCTTTATGATAAATAATACCGATAAAGCCTAAGTCAATAGCAGGCCATTCGCGTAATGTTTCAACGTCACATTTTGTTTCTACTGTAACATCAACTGTTGTGCCCTTTGAGAAATCAGGATTGCTTGAGTAAGGAACAATCTGAATGTCACTGTCAGTGATGCTATATTTTGTGTAGTAGCTGATATTTCTTTCTGTTGCAGCATCTTCACCGAGAGTAACTGCAATATGTGAAGGAAGTCTTAAGTTCTTCTGTGAAAGTGGAACTGCTACTTTTCCGTTATATGTGAATGTGCCTTCATAGTCAGCCATATAACCCGGATTTTCGTCGTGTGTGAAGTCAGTAAGAATTCTGTAGAATTCCTGGTCGATAATGTCGTACTGACTTTCTGTAAGGTATTCGTCAAGGAAACCGTAAACAACTTCCTTGAGAGTATCACCCTCAAGAACACCCAATGTGATTACAAAGGAAACTATGTCACTGAGGTCAACTTCAAAATGACCGTCAACACCGATATAACTGTTGATATAGTCAATACATGCCTGTACACAGTCACCACCGTAACCGTTAACACCAAGAGAAATAGGGTCGATATTGATGTCTTCGAGAATTGTATTTAAAAGAAGGTCTTCAAGAATGATTTCTAAGAGTGAATCAAGAATGATTTCAGCATTTTCACCATTGTTGAATCTTTCAAGTGCATTCTGAAGGAACAAGTCTGATTCAGGGTCTTCATTATTCTGGCAGTGGTTTAAAAGAACTGTTGATGCAAGTGAACCAAATGTACCTTTATCTCCATCATCACCGAAACCGTATTTATCTTTGTAAACAGTTGATGGGACATCAGCAACTTCAATTGCAAGAAGCTTATCAAGAATAGGAGAAACTTTTTCAAGTGTAGCATCTACATCTGAAAGGTAAGCATCTTCTACCTGATTACAAAGGGACATGAGTAATCCTTTAACTGCAAGAGCAGAAATGTTACCGAGAAGCTCGTTGCCGATAAGGTCAGTCATAAGCTCGTTAAAGTCAAGCATGCTTGTAAGGTATCCATAAAGACCACCTGCATCCTTAACATCCTTACCGAAACCGTAAAGAAGCTGATATTCAAGAAGATTCATAACGAAGTTCTTGATATTATCGCCACCGAAGTTATATGCCCAAGTCTGATACTTAAATGGTTTTGCCTGAGCAACACCGTTTACATAAACAGGAACAACCTCGTCAACATCGTGTGTACGATATTCACATTCAATTCTGCCTGTTGCATAAGTATCCATTGTAACAGTTCTGAACTGATTAGGGAAACTAAGAATTGAAGAAGTTGTGATTTCGTTAACCTCTTCACCACTGTCAGTAATGTATGATGCAACATCCTGCATATGTGAATGACCTGAAACTACATAGTGCATACCAGCTTTTGCAAGAGCATCTACAACTTCCTGCCAGTTAAAGAGAACGAACTGGTCAAGAATATCAACCTGTGTTTCCATATGAGGAACAAGGTTGTTGTGGCACATACCGATAACTGTTTTTCCGTCTTTAACAGCCTTTTCTGTTTCAGCAACTGCCCAAGCGAGGAATTTTTCTGACATTTTACCGCCTGTTTCCTGCTCAGCTTCGCCTGAATCTGTTGTGTCAGGTGAGTACATCATAGCATCAAGTGCGATAAGACGGTAATCGTCATTAATGTCAACAGCATAAGAAAGTGAACCTTCAGAATTATCAGCATTTTCCTTGTAACGGCTATAATATCCATCACCTTCAGCTGTAAAACCAAAGTCCTTGTAAAGTGTTTCAAATTCTTCAGGTGAAGTGTCAATACCATCTCTGAGTTCAGGGTTTTTCTTTGATGTAATCAATTCTTCACCATCATAATACATTGAACGATTGTTGTTAATGTCGTGGTTACCGTTGATAACAAAAACAGGAATACCTGTTTCAGCCTCAAACTTTGCAAGCTTTTCTGCCTGTTCCTTATGAGCAGCATATTCAGCATTTCTTGTAAGGTCACCTGGCATAAGAACAAATTCAATTTCGCCATTCTTTGCCTTGAGTGCAAGGTTTGCGAGTGCTGCGTCAAGAAGATTTGGAGCAAGACCTGATGTTGAGTTGTTGAGAAGCATCATATCAACAAATTCCTGCTTGTCTTCTGCTGTTTCGCCCATTGCTGAATCTGCGAAGTAATGTGTGTCACTCAAGATACCGAAATTAACAGTCTCCTTTGTTGCCGCAATAGCTGAAAATGGAATTCCCACAACAGCAATTACAACTGCAAGAACGACACAAAAAAACTTCTTAAATGTCTTTTTGAAATTCATTTTTATTCATCCTTCCTTGAAAATATAAAAATTCATAATATTTTAACATATAAAAAAAGAAAATGCCACATTTTTTGCAACATTTTCTCAAATTTTTCTATAAAAATTTTTAATACTAAAAATATAATAAACAAAAAAGATTTATTTGTTCATAACATCGGAAATAATCTGTCCGTCCTGAATACGAATAACCCTCTGTGCTTCATTTGCAATGTCGTTATCGTGGGTAATAAGAATAACTGTTCTGCCCTCTTCGTGAAGCTCGTGAAGGATTTTCATAACCTCAATACCTGAATGTGAGTCAAGGTTACCCGTTGGCTCATCGGCAAGAATAATCGGAGGTCTTGCCGCAACAGCACGGGCAATAGCAACTCTTTGTTGCTGACCGCCGGACATCTGCTTTGGCAAATGGTCAAGTCTGTGAGAAAGTCCCACACGGTTAAGGGCAGATACAGCCAACTCGTTGCGTTCTTCTTTTTTCATACCGCGATAAACTAAAGGAAGCTCAACATTTTCAACAGCAGTAAGGCTTGTAATAAGATTAAAGCCCTGGAAGATAAAGCCGATTTCCTTATTTCTGATTTCAGAAAGCTCATCATCAGTAAGGCCATCAACATCCTTGCCGTTCAGAAGATATTTACCGCTTGTAGGCACATCAAGGAGACCAATCATGTTCATAAGTGTTGACTTACCCGAACCCGACTGACCGATAATGGCAACAAATTCACCGTGCTCAATAGTAAGATTCACACCATCGATGGCACGAACCTCGTTTTCACCGGGATTATAAATTTTGTACATATCACGAATTTCAACTAAACTCATAATACACCTCGTAATTAATTTAAAAAAAGTATTGGTATTATTCTACTCTTTTATTTTATCTAAATCAATAAACAAATTGTAAATATTTTACATTATTTTATGTACGTTATTGTAATTTACAACTTGATATTAATAGTGATATAATTTTTATGGAAAAATTTTTAAGTTTTTTTGTTAGGTTTTTACATTTTCAGGCACTACTTTACGAAAGGAGCAAAGCTATGGGGAATAAAAACATTCCCGCAACAATTTTTGAACAATGTTATAAAGATTATTATCAGAGTTTAATAAACTTTGCCCGTGCCAGACTTGGCGAGTATGGTAGTTATTCCGAAGATTGTGTTCACGAAGCATACGTGATTTTTTATAATCGACTACAATCCGGAGAAAGCTTTGAACACCCCAGGGCATTCCTGTACAGAACTCTCGATAATATTGTAAAAAAACAAAAATCTAAAATTTTTGCGGAAGAAACAAATACGGTGTCCCTGGATTCACCGGATATAAACATAACAATTGCAGTTACGGACGATATCGACTGCGAAAAATACATAAAAATACTTGAAGAAAGTCTTGATGAAAACGAAAAGAAAATCTATTTAGCAAAATATGTCAACAACCAAAAAATTGACAAAATCGCAGAAGAAATGAATCTTTCCGTAGGAGCAGTAACAATGAGACTTTCTCGACTTCGTAAGAAGCTTAAAAATCTTCTGGAGGATTTAATAATATAGAAAGGAGAAAAAATATGACACAATTAATTTTTGACAGAAAAATTGCAGATGAAATATTAAATGATAACTCATTGCGTGAGGAGTTGATTGTAGCTCTTAACGACCTTATAGATGAAGAACTTTTAAAATCCGATAATGAAATAGATTTTGATATTATTGACACGTATACGAATGCACTTAACGAGCTTTATGAAGGAAAAGGCATTCCTGCTGTCTTGTGGAAATTACAGACTGCTGAGGAGTTTGTAAAAAGCATTACAAAAAATGATAAGCATAAGAAACTTGCAAAAATATTAAAAATAACTGTTGCAGCCTGTGCTGTGATGACTCTCTTCACAACAGCAAACTATGCTGTGGAAAATGCAACCGGTCAGGGAATTGTCACCCATGTTGCCGATGCAGTTCAGGAAATTTTCACAGGAGAAGAGGTTCGTGATAAGACGAAAAATCCCGAAACCACAGAAGAAAATCAGAATTCTGTTTCTACAACTGAAAACATTTCCGAGGAATCCACCACAAATGAGTTGCCGGAGGAGGAAACCACAGGCAAACAAGATGAAACCACAACAAAACCACAGAAACAGGAAACAACAGAAACCACAACGGTGCAGATAACACCGCAAAATCCTGATTTGACCCCTGTGCTTCGTCCCACAACTCCGCCAACGGAAACCACAACGGAAACCACAACAGCAGAACCGTTCACAAGAGTGGACGAGGAGGTAACCGCTGCACCAATAGTAATAAAGCTTACGGGTTCATTCTCCGGAGGCTTCAAGCGTGACTATATTGTTGGCGAAACAGCCAATTTCAGCGGATTGACAATTACCGCAACCTATGACAACGGTACTGTAAAAACAATACCAATCAGTCAATGCAGAGTTTCGGGATTTTCCACACAAACCCCGGGCAACCGAATCGTCACCGCGGAATATGAAAACTGTTCGTTCAGCTTTTTAATCAGAGTAAAGGAGGCATAATATTATGAAGAAAACAGCAAAATATTTAAATTTACTTATAATAATTGTTTCATTATTCACCGTGTTTGCAGTGCAAAGCAATGCGGCAACTAAAACAAACAGGTATCAGGACCCAACAGGTGATATTTATGAGTATGATGTTCTTGATGAAACTAATGCAAGAATTACAGGATTTGAATCAAAAAGAACAGAAATTGATTTGATTATTCCCGAAACAATAAAGGGTTATACCGTTACAGAAATAGGACCAAGGGTGTTCAGAGAAAATCTTAACATTAAAAGCGTTGTTTTCCCTGACGCTGTTACAGTAATCAGTGATTCAGCTTTTGGTGATTGCGAGAATATTGAAAGTATAAATTTGCCGGAAAGTCTTGTTGAAATTGGTTGGTCTGCTTTTTGTAGCAACTATGCGTTAAAAGAAATTTATATTCCTGACAATGTGAAAACTATTGACCCGTGGGCTTTTGGTGACTGCATCAATGTTGAAAAAATCACATTTGGAAATGTAAGCGATTGCACAATTGGTTTTTCAGCTTTTACAAGCACAAACATAAAAACCTTGTATATTCCTGAAGGTGTTCTTGTAGGACCTTGTGCTTTTGATTATTCACTTGAGCTTGAAAGCGTTGTAATTGACGGTAAACCATATCTTGAAGAAACAAAATATGCAGGTGGTAAAGTAGAAATTACATATCCTACCGAAGTATTTTACGGTTGTGAAAGACTTAAAGAAGTAACATTTTCTGAAAACTATGGTATAGTTTATGAGGGAATGTTTGCCGATTGCACAAGTCTTGATAAGGTTAATTTTGAAGCGTTAAGTGAAATAAGAGGATATGCTTTCGAAAATACAGCGTTTACAGAAATTGATATTCCTGACACAGTTAAATTAGTTGATGATGTTTTTGCAAATTGTAAAAAACTTGAAAAAGCCACAGTTGGTAACGGTTCTTCACATTTATTTGATGGTTGCACAAACTTAAAAGAAGCAATTGTAAGAAAAAATACCGCAGAATATATGTTTAATGATTGTGTAAATCTTGAAAAAGTTACGTTACTTTCAAACTGGGTAATTGCTGACTATATGTTTAAGAATTGCGAAAAACTTACAACAATTGATTCAAGAGTTGTAAGAACAGGAACAAGCAGTAATGAAATATCTGCAGGTGCATTTTTCAACTGTAAATCAATTACAACTGATGAAGTGTTAGCGTTGCTTGATAAAAGCAAATGGCTTGAAATTGAACGGTATGCTTTTTATGGTTGCTCATCACTCACTTCATTTGATAAATTTACCGAATTTACAATAAATGAAATTGGCAGTTACGCTTTCGCTAATTGCACAGGTTTTGATAAAATAGTTCTTCCTGATAATATGGATTGGTTTAAGGATTACGACCTGACAACCGAAAATGTATTTATGGGTTGCACAAATGTTAAATATCTTTATCTTGGACCTAAATTCCAATCCCGTCCTGAATCAATCGGCTTACAGACTCTTGACGGATTAGAAAGAATAGATGTAGCACCTGGAAATAAATTGTATTTCTCACATGACGGAGTGTTGTATTACAATTATTCTGATTACGGTGGTTCTAACTTTATTGGCTTGTTAAAATATCCTGCATACAAAACAGATGCAAGCTATTCAACCGCAAGTGTCGTTCCTGCCGACAAAGAAATACGAATTTATGAATACGCATTTTCAAAAACACAGTATCTTAAAGAGCTTGAATTGACCGGTAAACCGGTTGCAGATTTTACTGTTCAAAGTGATAGTACTTATTGTAGATTTCAGTCAGAACACGCTTTTGAATATTCTTCTATTGAAAAGTTTACTTACAGAGATGGTTACTTTAATGTAATAGCAATCAATATGTTCCACGGTAGCCAGATTGAAGAAATCGATTTGAAGAAGACAGTGTATATTAAGAAAGGTGCATTTTCAGATTGCAAAAATCTCAAACACATTTCTTTATTGAATAGCTATAATATTTTTGATTCTGCTTTTGCAAACTGCACTGAATTGACAACAGCCGTATTCGGCACAGCTAATGGTTATTTTAGAAATAATAGTGAAACCATTTTTTACAATTGCGATAAACTTACCTTCTATTGCGGAGAAGATAGTGAAGCATATAATTACGCACAGATATATGATATTCCTTGTAATACCATCAATATAAATGTTGTTGACGGTGGCGTGTTTGCTTATACAGGAAAAGAAATCTGCCCAAGTGTTATAGTTGGAATAGATTCAATGAATCTTGTGCAAGAACGAGATTATATATTGATATATAGTGACAATATCGAAGTAGGAAAAGGATTGGTAAAGGTTGTTTTTATCGGTAATTTTGAGGGAATTCCTGAAATGGGTACATCTTTTACAATTGCAAAAAGAGAAGCTTCAACTCTCACCGTTGAATATGTAGTAGATAACGAATATTCAGGCGAGGTTGTTAGACCAAAGGTTGTTGTGAAAAACGGCAACATAGTGCTTGTTGAGAATACAGATTACGCAATCACATACAGCAGCAGTTCAAACACAGGTACAATGTTCTTCACAATTACAGGTAAAGGCAATTACACAGGCTCACTTGATTGCTATTACAACATTATCCGTCGTGATATTGCCGAGGCTACTGTTTCAAAGGATAATGATATGATATATACAGGCGAACAGCTTAAACCAAAGCCTGTAATCACATGGAACGGATTTACTCTTATCGAAAACCAGGACTACGAAATCCGATACTTTGAAAATGTTAATTCAGGCTACGGAATAATGGCAATATACGGTATGGGTAACTTCTGCGGAACGCAACGAATTCAGTTCAAGATTTTCGGTAAGAATATTGAAAATGCAGTAATTTCTGAGATTCCTGACTATCTTTATACAGGTAGTGAAATCACTCCTGATGTGACAGTTACTCTCGGTGACCTTGTTCTTACGAAAGATGTTGACTATGTTGTAAAATATGAAAACAACATTGAAAAAGGTGTTGCTACTGTCCTTGTAAGCGGTATCGGTAATTACAGTGGTGTTGTGAAGCAGAACTTCAACATCAATAAACACAGTGTTTACTCATTCACAGTATTCTCCGAAACTGAAATGACTGCAACCTACAACGGTACACCGTTAAAGCCTGAAATTGAAGTGTATTTCGGTACAGAATTGCTCACAGAGGGTGTTGATTACACAATTTCTCTCGAAAATAATGTGAACGCCGGTACTGCAACGGTTACAATCATCGGTATGGGCTTATATGATGGTGAAAGAAGCTACAATTTCACTATTCTTCCTTGTGAAATCACAGAAAATGATGTTTCTGTAACAGGTAATGAAATCACAATCATTAAAAACGGTGAAACTCTTGTAAAAGGAGTAGATTACACAGTAACATACTCAAATAATAATTCCGTGGGCACAGGCATAGCAACAATTCAGGGTATCGGCAACTATTGTGAAACTGTCCAGGTTGAATATACAATCGAAGACGATAACAACCAGCCTGACAACCCTGACGATAATGGCGACAACGATAACGAAAATCAGAACCCGGGTGACAATGACGATGACAACCAGGTGAAATTAAGCTTCTGGCAGCGTCTTATCAACTTCATCAAACGCCTTTTCGGAATTAAATAAACAAAAATAAGGTGGGATTTTTCCCACCTTTGTTTTTGAGTAAATCATATTAAATTATAATTTATCGGTGTAATTGATTATTAATCTGGATATGAATCGTAGGGGACGATGCGTCTCACCTGCCGGTTCGGTCGGTGCTTCTGCTTCGCAGAGGTGTCCACCGGACACCCGCACCCCACATCGTCCCGTTCCAAAGTGTACTATTGACCTGCTTCGGGACGATGAAGGCATCGTCCCCTACATTTATAACCATATTGGTTTTATTTTACAATCGCAACGCAGTTCCACAATTCTGCATTCTGCATTCTGAACTCTGCATTCATCCTGATAAACTCCGATTTACCGTTACATTTTCATTAAATCCTTTACAACCTCACCTGCTATAATGAGTCCGGCTGTGCTTGGGACAAAGCTGATACTTGCCGGTGTTCTCTCACCGTCATTTTTCGGGATTTCCGTTGAATAAAGTACTTTTAACTTTTTCACTCCTCTTGCTTTCAATTCTCTTCTCATAACTCTGCAAAGAGGACAGGTGTCGGTCTTGTAAATATCCGTAATTTTAAAGGCAGTAGGGTCTAATTTATTCCCCGTACCCATTGAAGCTATCATAGGTATATTCAATTCCTGGGACTTTATTGCCAAATCAATTTTTGCGGTCACATTATCGATTGCATCTATTATATAATCGTATTGGGATAAGTTAAATTCGTCTGCGTTTTCAGGTAAATACATTTTAACGATTGGTACAACCTGACATTGTGGATTAATGTCAAGAATTCTTTCCTTTGCTACATCAGCCTTATTTTTACCCACAGTTGAGTGAAGCGCATATAACTGACGATTAATGTTTGTGATATCAACTGTATCCTTGTCAACAACAGTCATTCTGCCAACACCACAACGAGCCAGAGTCTCAGCAACATAAGACCCAACGCCACCAAGACCGAAAATAATTATGTTTTTATTTTTTAACTTTTCAAGATTTTCCTTGCCGATTAATCTTTCAGTTCTTGCGAATTCCATAAAATCACCGTTAATTATTTTATCATATTGAAAATTCTCCTGCAATAGTGTATAATATTTTTTTGGAAATTTATATTATTAAGGATGATAAAAATGAAACTTGGTATTGTTGGTTTACCAAATGTTGGTAAAAGTACACTTTTCAACGCGATTACAAATGCAGGTGCACAGTCTGCTAACTACGCTTTCTGTACAATCGAGCCTAACGTAGGTGTTGTTGCAGTGCCTGATTACAGAATTGACAAGCTGGCAGAAATGTATAACCCTGCAAAAATTACTCCTGCTACAATCGAATTTGTTGATATTGCAGGTCTTGTAAAGGGCGCTTCAAAGGGTGAAGGTCTTGGCAACAAATTCCTTTCACATATCCGTGAGGTTGATGCAATTATCCACGTTGTCCGTTGCTTTGATAACGACGATATTATCCATGTTGAAGGTAGTATTGACCCACAGCGTGACATTGAAACAATTAACCTTGAACTTATTCTCTCTGACGTTGAAATTCTCGACAGAAGAATTACAAAGCTTGAAAAGTACTTAAAAGGTGACAAGTCACTTCATAAGGAGCTTGATTTCTTTAAAAGACTTCGCGGTGAGCTTGAAAACGGTGTTAATGCCCGTGCTGTTGAAGCTGACGACGAAGAAAAGGAATTTCTCAACGATGTTGCACTTCTTTCATCAAAACCAATTATCTATGCTTGTAATATGAGTGAAGAGGATTTTGCAAACGACATTCGTGACAATGCAAGATACAATGCAGTTTGTGCTCTTGCAGCAGCTGAAGGTGCTGAAACACTTCCTATCTGCGCAGAACTTGAAGCACAGATTGCAGAGCTCGACAAGGAAGAAAAGGAAATGTTCCTTGCTGATTTAGGTATCGAACAAGGCGGTCTTGACCTTCTTATTCAGCGTTCATACAACCTTCTTGGTCTTATCTCATATCTTACAGCAGGTCAGCCTGA
>JAZSHP010000159.1:0-2671 GCA_045533355.1 Candidatus Fimenecus sp. | reverse complement strand
AATAGTATCGTTTTCTTTCCTCAATAACTTCAGCAAAATCCACATCGTACCACTTTTGATTTATAGTTCCTACTCTCAAAACTCGGCTGTCCATGCCGCATCCAATATGAATGACCACGGCATCCTGTACCTCTTCTGCCTGCTTCTTTACCCATTCGTCAAATACAGCAGAGCGAGCACCCATATAGTAGGCAAGCCACTTCGATTTGGATTTTCCTTTGAGTGCGAATCCCTCCGCTTCCCAAATTTCTTCCGCTTTTTTATCGTCAAGAAATATTCCCTTTTTACTGACATACGATTTTCCATACAAAGGGATATATAGTGTTTTATTTACGCTGTTCATATACTCACCTACAAATTCTTATTTATCAATCTGATTATATCATACCCACAGCAGAAAATTCAATCTTATACATACAAAAACTGCCCTCTTAAGAGAGCAGTTAAAATCTGTCGGGCAAATTGGAATTTACTTTTTCAATACTTTTTTGCACCAAGTGCGTTTATTGCATTTAGGACACTTTAAGTAACGAGTAGTTCCTCTATGCATCGCCCACAGTGCTTCCGAATAGGTAGGTACAATTTTGTGACCGCAATTTTTGCACTTGTAAGCACCAACACTTACTTCAAGCTTTAATGCATAAAAGCAAGGTATCAAAAATACAATGCAAACTCCAAGAATTGTGACAAGCTGCCATACTCCTTCGGGTATCAAAAATGCGGCAATTAAGATACCTGCAAACAAAGCTGTCATACTTATAATCATGATTACCCACATGGACTTCCAAACTGTTTTGTTTTTTTGCTCTAATTCTTTTGCCATATCAAGCAAAAGCTGTTCATTTTTCTGATTACTGTTTTCCATAATAATTTGCTCCCCACTTAATAATTCATTTACACTGATGCAAAGAATATCACACAGCTCAGGCATAACCGAAGAATCAGGAATTGCTATGCCTCTTTCCCACTTGGAGATTGCTTTGTCGGTGATGCCCAGTTTTTCTGCCAACTGCATTTGCGTTAAATGTTTCTGTTTTCTGCACTCGGCAATAAATTTTCCGATTTTTACTTGGTTCATAGGTTACCTCCTTTCGCATACAGCATAACCGCTATCTCACATAAAGTACACCTACCGCCGGTTTAGTGAGGAGAAGTAAACCGTTGGTAGAGTGAAAATTGACTGTCAAATTCTTATTTGTCAAGATGATTATATCACGCATAATCTGAAATTACAATCGGGTTCGGGTGTTCACAAAAAAATCAAGGCGAAGTCTTGTATGAAATCCGTCTCATTTTAGAACCACAGCTCATTATTCTTAAAATCATATAATTAATTTAAACCGCAACAGTCAGCAATATGACCTGCAACAATTTATTTGTAATGTGAAACAAGCTGATTATATTCCTTGTCAGTTATAAGCATTACAGATCCGTGTCTCGCTCTTAAATGATTAAGAGAAAACTTGCGTTCATCAACCTTTTTGAAGTGAATCATATCTGTTGTTTCCTGCATAAAATATCCGCCCGTTCTGAATTGATCCGCAATTAAAATATATTTATCTGTACCGTCAATTTTATAAATACAGTTACCTTCCAAAGCAACATCTGCGACGGAAACTTTGTTATCGTCGGGTTCATAATATGGGCCTGAGACATTGTCAGACACAGCATAGCAGATTGCCTCTTTTTCTCCGTCTGCCTGGTAAAGATAGTATTTGCCATCCTTTTCGATGATATCTGCATCAATTCCGCACATTCCGCTTTTAGGTCTGAACAAAACTTCAGGTTCTGCGGACAGAGTTGCGAAATCCTTTGTATAAGCGTACCAGGTTATTGTATCAAGTTCATCGTCGGAGTTATTATGGGTCCAATATATCATATATTCGCCCTTTTTATTGTCATAGATTATTTCAGGTGCCCATACTCTGTCTGCGTTCTTTGTACTTTCAAAGTTTGAAAAATCTATAATTCTCTCATTTTTCCAAGTGACAAGGTCTTCGCTATCCCAGACAACCATTGAATTGTTACTGTTCCAGCCATCATAACAACGCATATCAGTAGCGATTATATGAAAAATGTTTTCTTCATCACGGAAAATAAACGGATCACGACAACATTTCTTCCCCAGCTTTTGAACAATAACAGCTTCGTTATTATTGAGTGCCTCGAAGTTGTAGCCATCAGCCGACACTGCAAGATGTACTCTTTCTTCTTCAGGTTTATTTCCCACAAAATAGCAAAACAGGTATTTCATACAGACTCCTTTTAATTCAAACATTCTTCAGGCAACCGGATTTTGATTATATCTTACTTGTGCGACAATTATATCATATATAATCTGAATTTACAATCGGGTGCTGGGGTCTAAAAAAATCAATGCGAAGCATTGTGTATCATGAATTGCTCAGGAATTGCATATCATCAAAACGAAGTTTTGTATATCATCATTGCGAAAGCTTTTTGATACACGCTATTGCGTGATGATATGCAGTCCTGACGGACTGATGAGATACAACGATAGCGTTGCTATCGTTGATGATATACCATTGCTTTCGCAATGGATAAAAAAATCGACTTGCTTTCACAAGTCGATTTTTTGGTCCGAGTGACAGGGTTCGAACCTGCGGCCTGATGGTCCCAAACCTCCCGCGCTACCAACTGCGCCACACCC
>JAZSHP010000009.1:0-7982 GCA_045533355.1 Candidatus Fimenecus sp. | reverse complement strand
TTAAAATGGATATGAATCGTAGGGGAGGATGCCCACATCGCCCCGCAGTCGGACAATAGCACACTTTAGAACGGGACGATGTGGGCATCGTCCCCTACAAGATATGTTGTTCTATATTAATTCCCCGACAAACTCCAATTTGTATGAGTAAAGGGCGATTTTTGAACCGCCCTTACATTTTACATTTATTAATATCCGATTGCAAGACCGAACAACAATAAAAGTGATGTTGCCATTAAAATGCTGAACTGAATTTTAAACGACCATTTAAACCATTTTACATAGCTTACCCCAACCATACCAAGGCTTATTAAAAGCACAGGATTTGTAGGATAGAGAACATTTGAAAATCCGTCACCGAATGCAAATGCCACAACGGAAAGCTGGGATGAAATTTCAAAAATTTGTCCAAGCGGCACGATTAAAGGCATAAGTAAAAACGCTTTTGCTGAACCTGAGCTGATAAAGAAATTAAGTACAAGGACAATTAAGTAAATAAAGAGAATTACCACACCCTTCGGCAAGGTTTCTGCAATTCCAACTGCGCTGTGAAGAATTGTGTCGAGAATGTTGCCCTCAATGAGAGTGTATTTGATTGAACTTGCCATAAGAATCATAAATACGGCAGGAATAACCGTCACGATTCCGTTACCGAAGCTTTTAGCCAAATTTTTGCCCTTCATACCCGAAACCATTACGGATGAAAGACCTGCAACAAGGAACATAACTGCCACAACAATCATTGTGTAGTCCTGTAAAAATTTTACGAAAACCGAGCTGAGAACCACTAAAATTCCCACTCCGAGACCTACTGCAAAAACAATTAAGGCCTTATCCATTTTCTTATCATCCACAAAATCGTCGTGAAGCTCTACCTGTTCAATGGGTTTTGCGATTTTTAATGCGTGACGCTTTACGAAGAAATGAAGTATCACATAAAGGATTACGAATGATATAAGACGGAACCACATTCCCGAGAACATAGGAAGCTTTGCAAGTTCCTGGGCAACACCCACCGTAAAGGGATTACAAACACCTGACGCGAAGCCACAGCCAACGGAAAGAAGGCTCATACCAAGACCTGTCAGCTCATCCCATCCGAGTGCCACAGAAAGACCAACAACAATGGGAACTAATGGCACACATTCTTCAAAAGAACCGATGAATGCACCCATTGCCATAAAGAAAAGCATAACAAGGGACATAAGATTATATCTGTTCTGTCCGAATTTGTGCACAATCTTTTTGAGCATATATTCCATAAGACCGCTTTTATCAAGTGCTGTGAAAATTCCGCCGATTACAAGAAGGAATGCGATAACTGCAATAATTGCACCGCCACCGTCAGCGCCAAGCACAAGGAATGGTGACAAAAGCCATTTGTAAAACGGCAGACCACCCTCTACTGTCCTGTAGCTGTTTGTAATGATAGTTTCAATGCCTTCTTCATTAAGAACTCGTGTATATTGCCCACCCGGAATTATAAAAGTACACGCATAAGTCAAGCACATAAGTGCAAAGATAATAACAATTGCACCTACAAAGGATTTGGCACTTATACCAAGTCCCTTTTTTTCATTCTGAGCCATAAAAATTATACCTCTTTGATTACGTATTTATAGAAATCAACCGCTGCAGGAAGTATATCAATATTAACATTTTCATCGATACCGTGAACACTGCCGTATTGCTGATTATCAATCTTGAAAGGAACAAAACGAAGACAGTTGTCACAAACTCTTGTGAAATATCTGCTGTCACTTGCACCATTCATAATATATGGTACAGGCTTGTATTCAGGGAACACAGTATTAACTGCTTTTTCGATGAATTTGAACTGTTCACCATTGAAATCAGAAACTCCTGATTCCATTCCGTCTTCTACAATAACTGTTTCAATATCATATTTCTTTGCAAGGGCTGTAATAGCCTCAACACTTGATTTTTTGCCCTGATGGTGGGAATATCTCATATTACCCATTACCCATGCTTCCTGTGGGATAACATTTGAGCCGTCACTACCCTTACTCATTGTAAATGCAAGAGTTGTACGGAGAAGTGCTGCACCTGAAGGAGAAATCATTGGCATAACCTTCTGAAGCAAAGGCTTGAAGGCATTCACATTTCCGCAAGCCATTTTCATAACACCACTCATTGTAGGAGCAAAACGGGAAAGCATTTCCTTGATTGTATCGGACATATAAACGTCGAAGCACTCTGCCTTTTCAGCCTCAACCATAAATTTTGCAAGACGTACAAGAGGAGTGTTTTTACCCGGTGCAGAAGCGTGACCACCGTTTGACTTTGCAACAAATTTAAGGTCCATATAGCCCTTTTCACCAACACCAATCATTGCAAAAGTACCATCAGCACCACCGATTGGGTCATATAAAATCATACCGCCCTCGTCAAGAACCATATAAAAGTCCATACCTCTCTCCTTGAGAGCCAATGACATTGCATTACCGTCTTCGCCACCTGTTTCTTCAGTACAGGTTGACACGAAATATGTATCTCTTTTCGGAGTAAAGCCATCCTTGATAAGCTCTTCAGCAGCCTGAAGCATCATTGAAAGACCACCCTTTGTATCAAGAGTGCCTCTGCCCCATACTCTGCCCTCTGCGATTTCGCCTGAAAAAGGAGGATATTTCCACTCACCGCTTGCTTCAACAACGTCGTGGTGGTTCATAAGCATAACAGGCTTTAATGATGAGTCACTGCCCTTCCATTTAAGCAAAAGACTTGCACCGAATTTTTCACATTCCATTGTGCCGAAAACATTAGGATAAACCTCCTCGAGCACCTTGTGGAATTCTAAAAATTTAGTAATGTCCTTATCATCTCTTGATGAAATAGTTTCTACCTTAATAAGCTTTGAGAGAATCCCAGCATATTCCATTGCACGATTTTCGCTCATTATCTACATCTCCTAAAAAATAATGACATATTATACCATACATTACACATAAAATAAAGTGGTTTGTTCAAATTATGTTAAAACTATATTGTAAATTATAATCGCAACGCAGTTCCAAAATTCTGCACTCTGCACTCTGCGTTCTGCACTCATCCCAATAAACTCCAATTTATTAAACTTTTAATTTACACATTGTTAATATTTTTATTATTTTATTATATTGATAATTTTTATAAAAAGTGGTATAATATTACGAAATTTTCCTGAAAGGACGAGATAGATGAAACTCAAAAGAAAAATTGTTGCTGTTGTTATGGCAATAGTTCTTTTTTGCACAATGACTGCTCCTGTTCTGGCACAGGATGAAAAATTACCAAAAACCAGAGCAGAATATATTCAAATGATGAACGAAGATGGATATTCAGCCATCACAACTGCAGAGGTTATCCAGAAATTCAAGGCTGTTGCTGAGTTTTTCCGTCTTATGACAGATGGAAAATTCCCGACAGCAGACAGAATTGATATTTCATTTGACAAATTTCTTACTGAAGCTAATTTATATGTTCTGAAAAACAGTGGTATTGATATGGAGTCAATCCTTCGTCTTCTTCCACCTATTAACAGAGTTGCAGAACTTCTTGTTGACACCTATGAAATCGACACAGTAGCATTCCGTGAGGAAATGCTGGTGCTCCGTGATAAGGCTAGGGCAGAAGGCTCACCGGTGGCTGAAATATATTACTTCATAGGTGCTTATATGAGCATTATTGATAAGATTGAGCTTTTTGCAGAACCTACTGACGACCCTGCTGTTTTTCAGGTTTGTTTCAATATGGTTTACCGTGATGGAGCATACAACACCATTCATTCAGGTATGCTCATCAATACTGAAACAGGTGATATGACCAATGACAAAGGCACGGGAATGTTAGGACTCGGATTCAACTTCAATTTCAAGGAAATGATAATTTATACAGTTGTTGATGCATGGACAAGAAATTTTGGCTTTGCAGTTACTTATGATGTACTTGCAAATGCAATCGGCATCTACGATTATGTGACACAGAGATATCACTTTGATTACGATGGTCTTGAATGGATGATTCAGGTATGGAAGGGCACTTATTTCTATGTTACAAACGGTGCTGAAATTGGTATTTATAACCGTGTGCCCGGTGAGGAAATAGGAACATTCTATAACTGTGCAAATGATGACCAGATGATGGAAATGCAGATGAAGATTTCCTACGGTGACAAGGTGCTTATTGATACAAAGCCTCAGACGCATTGGTGGCTCACAGGCTTCCGTTTAAGCGGCACAGTTTATGACCCTGCAAGTCTTACAATGGAATATTCAATAGTATTCCCTAACGAAACAATGCTTAAGGCATTTACAGATGCTATTGACACAGAAGATAACGGTGAATCAACATACACAGTCAGTGGTACAAAGGTTTCAGTTGTTTGGTAAAATATTTGAATAAAAAAAAATAAAACGGAGAGTGAAATTTCTCCGTTTTTTTGTTTGTAGGATTAGATGAATGTTGTAAAGGATAACTCGGAGGTTATCGGGGAATTAATATAGAACAACATATCTTGTAGGGGACGATGTGGGGTGCGGGTGTCCGGTGGACACCTCTGCGAAGCAGAAGCACCGACCGAACCGGCAGGTGAGACTCATCGTCCCCTACGATTCATATCCAAATTAATAATCAATTACACCGACAAATTATAATTTGAACACACAAAAGCTCCGTACATTTTGCAAAAAACTCCCTCTGTGTCAGAGGGAGTCAGTAACAGCTTTACATTTTCTATTTTTAAAAGATGAACAAAATTGAATTATTTTTTCGCAAGGCAATGTGTCAGAGGCAAAGCTGTATAAATATACCGCGAGCCGAAAGACACGCGGTATTGCGGAAAAACTATAAAAGAATCAATTTTCTTTTTGAGCAGATTTTGCGGAAGCCTTGTGCGTGACTTCGAAGGAATATGCGGATATTTCGAGATGGCGTAACGCAGTATTACGGAAAAAACAATAAAACAAATTGAATTATTTTTTCGCAAGACAATCTCGCCGAAACGATGCTGTATCAGGTATACTGCGAGTTGAGAGCAAGGAAGCATAACGGAAAAAGAATCAATTTAAAACAAGCCGTCGATTTTGCCGTCAGAATCCACATCAATTTTATATGCTGCAGGAGCTTTTGGAAGTCCCGGCATTGTCATAATGTCACCTGTAAGGCAAACGATGAATCCTGCACCGGCGCTGAGTTTAACTTCACGAACAGTCATCACGAAGTTTTCAGGTTTACCGAGCTTTGTCGGGTCATCAGAGAGTGAATACTGTGTCTTTGCAACACAAACAGGAAGCTTATCCTGACCGAGGGACTCGATTTCCTTGATTGCCTTTTCAGCAGCTGCTGTGAAAATTACGCCATCAGCACGATAAATTTCCTTTGCAATTGTGTTGAGCTTTTCTTTGATTGAAAGCTTTTCGTCATAAAGAGGCTTGAAATCTGCTTTGCCTTCGTCGATAACAGCACAAACTTTCTCTGCAAGGTCCATACCGCCTTCGCCACCTTTAGCGAAAACTTCTGCAAGAGAAACAGGAACCTGCATTTCTTCACAGAACTCTTTAATATATGCGATTTCTGCATCTGTATCTGTGTGGAATTTGTTGATAGCAACAACAACAGGAACATTATATTTTCTCATATTTTCGATATGAGTTTTAAGGTTTACGATGCCCGCTTTGAGTGCTTCTACATTTTCATCCTGTAAATCAGCACGAGCAACGCCACCATTATATTTAAGAGCACGGATTGTAGCAACAACTACAACACATTCAGGCTTAAGACCTGCATAACGGCACTTGATATCAAGGAACTTTTCAGCACCAAGGTCAGCACCGAAACCAGCTTCTGTAATACAGTAATCAGCAAGTTTTAATGCAAGTTTTGTAGCAGTAACAGAGTTACAACCGTGTGCAATATTTGCGAATGGTCCACCGTGCATAATTGCAGGTGTATTTTCAAGTGTCTGTACAAGGTTTGGTTTGATTGCATCCTTTAAAAGTGCTGCCATTGCACCAACTGCATTGAGGTCCTTTGCATAAACAGGAGTGTTATCAAGAGTCCATGCAACAAGAATATTGCCAAGTCTTGTTTTAAGGTCATCAATATCAGTTGCAAGACAGAGAATAGCCATAATTTCACTTGCAACAGTAATCATAAATCCGTCTTCACGAGGAATACCGTTTACCTTACCGCCAAGACCGATAATAACATTACGAAGAGCTCTGTCATTCATATCAAGACAACGCTTAAAGAGAATTCTTCTCTGGTCAATGCGAAGGTCATTACCCTGCTGCATATGGTTATCGATAATAGCACAAAGAAGGTTGTTTGCAGCTGTAATAGCGTGCATATCACCTGTGAAATGAAGGTTGATGTCTTCCATAGGAATAACCTGTGAATATCCGCCACCTGCAGCGCCACCTTTAACACCGAAAACAGGTCCCATTGATGGTTCACGAAGTGCGATACAAGCATTTTTGCCGATTTTGTTCATTGCCTGACCAAGACCTACTGTGATAGTAGTTTTACCTTCACCTGCAGGAGTTGGGTTAATAGCAGTTACAAGGATGAGTTTTCCGTTTTCTCTGTCTGCATATTTCTTGTTAAGAGAAAGTGGAAGCTTTGCCTTGTACTTACCGTACATTTCAAGGTCATCTGCATCAATGTTGAGTTTTTTTGCGATTTCTGTAATTGGTAAACAAGGTGTCTGCTGTGCGATTTGAATGTCTGAAAGCATAATAAAATCCCCCATAATTTATATTTTCAGTAAATTATTTAACTTATTCATTGTTTCCTTTGTTGGTGTGTCCATATTTGCAAAAGGAAACTCTATATTCATACTGTCATATTTTGTCTGACAGATTTTTTTGAATGGTAAAAGTTCTACTTTATCAATGCAAGTGTATCTTTCTACTATTGCATTGAGTTTTTCAATATTTTCCTCGTTGTCGTTGAGTGTAGGAATAATCACTTGTCTTAATGTGGTTGGAATTTTCTGCTCGTTAAGATACTCTAAAAATTCCATTGGTTTTTTAAGTGAGCAACCGACATTTTCAATGTACAAGTCATCATCTGTATATTTAATATCAAGCAACACTCTGTCGGTTTCTGTTAAGAGCTTTTTTACAGACTCATTTAATATACTGCCTGATGTGTCAAGGCAAGTGTTAATGCCTTTTTCGTGACAAAGACGGAAAACCTCGTATGCAAAATCAGGTTGCAAAAGTGGTTCACCACCTGAAAGGGTGATTCCGCCCTTTTCACCGAAATATTCACGATACTTTGCGGCTTTTCCTGTGATTTCTTCCGGTGTAAAGGTCTTTTCACTCTTCATTTCCCATGTATCGGGATTATGACAGCATTTGCAACGAAGATTACAGCCTTGTAAAAACACCACAAATCTTAAACCGGGTCCGTCAACTGTACCAAGACTCTGAATAGAATGAACTTGTCCGTTCATAATCACATAGCCTCGTGGAATGTACGGCTGATAACCTCTCTCTGCTGTGCTTTTGAAAGCTTATTGAAGTTAACAGCATATCCTGAAACTCGGATTGTAAGGTTCGGATATTTTTCAGGATTATCATAAGCATCCATAAGTGTTTCACGATTAAGCACATTGACATTAATGTGATGAGCCATTTTTGCGAAATAGCCGTCAAGAATTGCAACAAGATTGTCAATTCTTTCCTCATCATCACGACCTAATGCTTCAGGTGTGATTGAGAATGTATTTGAAACACCGTCACGACAATCGTCATAACTGATTTTTGCAACTGAGTTAAGAGAAGCAAGTGCACCGTTTTCTTCACGATTATGCATCGGATTAGCACCAGGAGCAAATGGTTCACCATTCTTTCTTCCGTCAGGAGTAGCACCTGTATTTTTACCATACATAACATTTGAAGTGATTGTAAGTACGGAAAGAGTGTGAATTGCATCTCTGTATGTAGGTGTCTGACGGAGTGCAGTGATTACACGATGTG
>JAZSHP010000028.1:0-6503 GCA_045533355.1 Candidatus Fimenecus sp. | reverse complement strand
CTATTTTGTTTTATCTGTGTATGGAAATTGTATTTTCAGTGTCGCCCTCAATCCAATCAACTATGAAACCTAACCCCTCCGCAGCAAAACGTATAGGGATGTATGTTCTTCCAATACTATCATCTATATAGGAAAATGTATCCATTCTACGTTCTGTTCCGTTGATATAGTATTTATTAGAACCAATAGGAAACTCGATGGTTATTCCATTATATTCGCCTATTGCAATTTTGTTTGTATTATCCCAAAGAACAGTCGCTCCTAATTGTTCTAAACACTCTCTAAACGGATAAAAAGTTCTATTATCGCGTTCTTGTATTTTTGCTGATAATTGAACTTCTTTATTGTTCAAATAAATTTTAGTTGTTTTCTGACCAAATATCGTTAAAAATGGATTGCTATAATATCCATATTCCCACTGTGAGTTACTTAAAGTACTTGTGTTAGACGCATATAGTTCTCCGTTGTTTGTAATAAAAAATGCACCTTTTCGATATGGATTATCTGTTATTATTACTTTTTTTACATTTGACAGGAAAAATTTGTTATTACAATACAAATCACCAAATGCACTCATAGAAAGATTTTTTGCATCGCCTTCAAACCTTTTGGCATTATAGTCAATTTCAAATTTGTCACTATATCCACTTTTTTTAACATCAAAATATTCGACCTGATTCGGTAGTTGAATTCCAGTTTCAACACGTTCAGGAACATCAAGAATATAGTTTGATGTGTTCTTATAAAGATATAAATCGCCATTATTTCTTAGAATATACCTATCGTTTGCGAATACAACATTTGTCATGATTTTGTTAGTAATATATTCTTTATCACTCGAATTATATTCTAAAGAGAACAATATATTATCGTTGGATATTGCCATAAGAGAATACTTTGATGTCACAGGACAATGCTTGACATTATTCATAATACTTATCGTTTCGTCACGATAAGTATCATGTTTTTTTAATATACCTTCATTTGTAATGTATAAACATTTATAAGATTCATCAGTTTCAAATATTTGTGATGCATTTACCTTTAGTGTTTTCTCATGTTCATATGTGTTTTCCATTCCATCAGACAAGTACAAATCGATATTGATTTTTACGATATCTACATTTCCGTTGTTATGCAAAACCTGTATCCTTTTTGCACTATTAAGTATATCACGCATTAATACAACATCTTTTACATCTGTATTGACTTTTATAGGAGTTTGTGTATCTAAAGAATCTCCCATATAAAGTGTCCCATTTTCCATTAATACTAAAAAACAGTTATTTCCATCAACAAAAATAACATCTTTTACAGGACTTGTTGCTGCATGTGCAACTGTTATCATAGATAACATCATAACAAAAGTTAAAATTATGCTTACAATTTTCTTCACTTTAAAATTCCTCACTCTCTTTATATCTTACCATTTCTTTAATGGTTTTGTGTTTACTCTATGTCCTTCAAAATCATATCCATTATGCACTAACGCATGACCGATTGTAGTTTGTGTTGTAACATATCTTCCCGGATTGCGAGTAGCTATATATTTTCCTCTGTACTCTCTCTTTATTGTCACAGAATCAGATTCTTCATAACGGTCACGCTCATAAGTCATTGATTCGAAGTGATAATTCTCTCTATCATAAACAATATTATCTCTAATCCATTGACAAACAACATATTCATAATTATCAGGTAATCTGTCAAATCCTAAAGAGGAATATGTAAGTATTCTACCGTCACCATTTTCTTCTTGCCATGTCATAGCGTGAGTATCTGCAGTATAAACAATTGCATCAATTGGTAAATATGTTCTTAATTTATCTCCAAGTTCGCCATCAAAAGCAGCCAAAATTCGATTTACTTTATTCGCACGAAGCTTTTTACCGCCCCAAACTGCTAGAATAATTACCCCAACATAAAGTAGTATTAAGAAAAATAACATAAAATTCTCCTCCTTTAAAAATATTCTTAATGTGAAATTAGATTAATTTTGCAATAATTTTATAAGTTATATCTGCACTCACAAACTGCCAAACCGTCTTTGTTTACTTGCGTAATATTCAATAGCTTTATTAAATTCGCCCTCATCAAAGTCAGGCCATAAAACATCCGAAAAATACAGTTCAGAATATGCAATTTGCCACAGCATAAAATTAGAAAGGCGAATTTCTCCTCCTGTTCTTATGACTAAATCAGGAAATGGGGTATCAGCGATATCAAGATTATCTATTAAATCTTTTTCTGTAAATACGCTAGTACCTTGATGTGATTTTAACCAAGTGTTTGTTGCTCGTATAATTTCATCTCTGCCACCATAGTTGATTGCAATACATACAGTCAGTTTTGAGTTGTTAGCAGTTTTGTCCTCTGCAAATTTAATAGCCTTACATAATTCTTCACTTAATATTGTTCTATCGCCAATAACACGAATTTTATAATCATTTTCCAAAGCCATACTAGAGCATGATTCAAAAAAGCCTTGCAATATTTTCATAATAGCATCAACTTCATTTTGGGGTCTTTTCCAATTTTCTGTTGAAAATGCAAAGACGGTAAGATGTTTAATGCCCTTTTTTGATGCTAATTTGCAAGTGTTTCTAAAAACTTCTTCACCTTTTTTATGTCCTTGAACTCTATGTAAACCTTTGCTTTCTGCCCAACGACCATTGCCATCCATTACAATTGCAATATGCTCAGGCAGATTTGTTTTTTTCTCCACTACAACTCAGCTCCTTTGCTGCCAAAACCGGACAAATCAACAAACATATTAATAACTGAAATATCAATTTTATTCTGTCTGTGATTGTGGTTCTTATATTTTCATCTTTCTTTGTAATAACATAAATCCCTGAATATGCACATATATAAGCTACCGTTATATCAAGTAGTAAGCTATAAAAAGAACTGTACTTTATATAATTGCCGACAATTGCTAACCAGATAATTAATGTTATACCATATAAAAACAACAAAACCTTACTCATTGCCTGGATAGGAAAGTTACTATGGTATGGAATTTGTATTTTTTTATCTATAATCCTATTCAATAACAATTTTGATATTAATAGTGATAAGTAACTTTTAAGAAAGCCGCCAATTGCCATTACAATAGGAATTGCAAACACATTAATGTCATAATAAATTTTGCCGTTAAAATTTTTGTATTCTTCTTGCAACATTCTTATACTTGCATTTATAGCATCTATATTTATTTCGATAAAATTAATCCCTGTTACAATATAATTTATAAGAATCTCATACAAATTTAAAAATATGCTGATTATAGTAATAAATACTAAAATGAATTTGCACCGTTTTTTCAATAAAAATCCCATAATAATTCCGAATATTAAGTTAGGGATAATAAATGAAACTGCTAATACCGGTTCGTATAACATCAAAGAAAGCAATATGCCTGATATCACCGCTCCAATATAACCTTTTATGTTAGAGCAATATGTATATATCACTATGGGGATAGGCGTTAATGCGCCCATTATACTTTGTATTCCTCGATTGTTAGCAGGGAATATGAAGTGTATAATCAAAAATACCGCTAACATAATAGCAGCAAATGTTAAATCTCGCAGTCTATTATTTTTCTTCATAATGTAATACGTTTTTAGCCATAGCCAATAGCAATTTGCCATTGACTATGGCTATTTTAGTTAACAGCATTCCCCGGAAGCACATCCAGTACAACATATACAAGAATCACACAAAGCATCACAACAAGACTCAACAACGATTTCACTTTCGTTTTCGTTAGAATTGTTTGTTTGATTTTCGTACATATCAAGTAATTTTTCAGACTTACTCATACTTTCACCTCTTTTTGTTAGATATATATTTAAACTGCGTAAAACAGCAATTTAAAACAATATTAAATTTTGTTTTTTAAATTATTAAGCAATATCCTGTCAGGACTTTTATTGTATAAGCCATTTGCTAAAATGTTAAGTACACAGCACAAAATAGCACAGATAGTAATTGCATCATTCAAATATAAATGAATGAACAGATTGAAAACTAAAAATATAATATTACCATACACGCCACCCATTAAAACAAAATGCTTTTTCCACATAGGAAGATTATCTTTTATAATCAAGCTACATTTCCCAGACAGTAAGCCATTTTCTTCAACTGATATATTAAATGGTTTAAAATCAAATTTAAAAATTCCCATTTTAATCCATGATATACGACACGAGAAAATGATTGCAAAAAACATATGTCCACATTCATGAATTAGATTTGTGATTATTGCTAACATTGGAAATGACAATATCATACTGCAAAGGCTATATACACCTTTATAATTCGTTTCAATATAAATACCGCTACAAAACATTACCAAAAATAAAATGTACAGTATAATCTTCACTAATATTAATCTTTTCATCATCTCAAATTTTCGATAAAACTTTATATAATGCTGTTATAAACCATTTCGAATATTTGTCAGGATGTTTCTTTATATCGTATATCAGCTCTTCAATCGGCACCCAATGTATCTCGCTGACTTCGTCATAATTAAAGGGGACATTTTTAGAACTGTCATATTGCCCTAAAAATATATGATCCAACTCATATTCTGCCAATCCGTTTTCAAATTCTGCAAAATATATAAAACTATCAACAAAATTCAAATTGCAAGTTATACCTAACTCTTCTTTAAGACGAACTAATGCTTCTGATTTTATATCATTGCTTATAGGGTGGCTACAACATGCATTTGTTAATAAGCCGGATGAATGATATTTGTTATCAGCCCTCTTTTGGATAAGCATTTTACCTTTGTCATCAATTATAAAAATAGAAAAAGCTCGATGTAACACTTTTTGCTGGTGAGCAGTAAGTTTATCGACAAGTTCAATGGGAGTATCATCAAAGGTTACTTCTAATACTTTTTTACTCACATTACCACTCCTCATTTAGATATAGATTCCTTTGTTACTAATACCGCAGGGTTATAAGAAATAACCTCTTTTACGATATTTGACAAAACAGGGTTAAAATCACCAAGACTTGTATTAGTAGTTATTATATCCTGTATGGTATTAGAAATATATTCGTCAAGTTCTTTTACAATTTCGCAGTAAGCTTTTGACATTCCGTATGTATTTACACAAGCACAGCAACCACCTTGACAAAAATTAAAGTGTGGACAATCTGCCATACAACTTTTTCTTGTTTCTATCATGTTTTCCACTAATTTTGTGAATACATCCCCTTGAAAGATTTCTGAAACCGATGAGAAATTTTTAAAATTACCCAACGCATAATTGCTATTTTGAGCTTGTGTGCACAAATAAATTCTTCCATCATAATCAATGTTTAAAGTTCTGCCTAAACAAGAACTGTTAATGCATTCTTTTTCTGCTGCAACTTTGTAGATGTTACGAATGTGATCGACAAACGGCTTCACAAAGATGCCGTTTTTATCTTTTAACCAAAAATCAAATAACTCCTTTAGTTTAACTAAATAGTCCTCAGTTTCTCTCTCGTTGAACTGTTGCGAATAAATAAAATTCTGCTTAAATCTTAAATTAGAGCAAAAACCTTTTACTAGATTATATACTTTTGTTATATCACCATTGCATGTGTCAACTACAGAAATTATATCAACTTTATAATTTGTTTCTGTATTCGATAACACATTTGATAACACCATATCATCATCAAACTCTGTCTCTAATGTGAATTTATTTTTCTTGCAGAAAATTTTTAACTTTTTATCAGGAAGTCTGTTGATTATGCGGAGTGTGTTATGTATTGTAACTCCTTTTGCCCTTGTAATTCTTTTTTGATAAAGATTTACCCGTTTCAAAAAAGGTATTCTGTTATATTCTGAACTGCAAATCCACACAAAATTTATGTATTGGTATTCTGCCGAAACAATACTGATAATGTACTGCAATAACCCATCATCAATAATATAATCTTTGCAAGGATTTTCGTTATTTTCAGAAATTGAAATGCTGATACTTTTCATACTCATAATTTATATACAACAAATTGCTGACAGACCATCACATGCTTGATCGCAGCCTGCGGAACCTGCATCCCATCCCGGACCAATGGAACAACAACTTGTGCAGAAACTACAAGTACCACAAAACATATCCTTTAATCCGCAAAGCCATATACCAAGTTTTCCCGTAAAGCAAGCAATAACACCAATTATTGCAATGATACAACCGAAACAACTACAACAATTACCGTCAGTATCTCCACCATCTCGACCTAACATACTTCCTAACCAAGCTCCAACCCAAAAATCGTCAGAAGCAAGTAATATATTAGAGCCTTTTGTCTGTCCGTAATATTCGCTTAAAATAGCATTCGAATTTGTCATAAATCCTCCTAATCATAATTTATATACAACAAATTGTGCAGCAACCTTCTTCAAACGTATCGCAATTACAACTGCACAAACCACAAAGTAAATCCCAAAGTCCGCCAAGGAATATACCAAATTTTCCGCCGAAGCA
>JAZSHP010000095.1:0-11464 GCA_045533355.1 Candidatus Fimenecus sp. | reverse complement strand
GATATAAACAGTAGTATTTCCATAAAAACTCAACTAAAAATTACCGCTCTTACAAGTCCCCAAAAAAAGATTTTAAAAAAGATAAAAAAATATAAAAATTTCTCTTGACATACAAAACCTTTTGTGTTATAGTAGTCAAGCATTAAGTTGCTGGTGTAGCTCAGTTGGTAGAGCAGCTGATTTGTAATCAGCAGGTCGGGGGTTCGAGTCCGTCCACCAGCTCCATTTTTTTGTAATTGAATATGGGTAGGTTCCCGAGTGGCCAAAGGGAGCAGACTGTAAATCTGCCGTCGACGACTTCGGTGGTTCGAATCCACCCCTGCCCACCAAAAATGAGAGTTTTCCTTTTGGAAGACTCTTATTTTTTTGTTTTGTAAAAAAAGAAAAGGGTGGATTCGAAAGCCCGTTAAGAAAACGATTCGGGGAATCGTTTTTAGGGCGTGGGACTTATGGTTGTTGTTTTACTCTGTCAATTCACAGCGAGGCAGAATGTCAGTTTTTCTGCAAACACCACCCCTGCCCACCAAAAAAAAGACGATTCTTCGGAATCGTCTTTTTAGTTTTATTCGCCTTCGGCGAGTTCTATTGCTTCGCAGTTTTATTATGAGCGAAGCGAATAACAAGGTTCTGACGAAGTCAGGTTCTTATTGTGTTGCGCACAGTTCTATTCGCTTCGCGAGTTTATAGCGAATAAAATATCACTGAAGCCACAGGCTTCAATATCACTTTTGCAACGCAAAAATATCACTCCGACAAAGTCGGAATATCACTTCTATTTTACTTTTTTACTTATCGGTGGATTCGAAAGCGTGTTCCGAAAACGATTCGGGGAATCGTTTTTAGGGCGTGGGACTTATGGTTGATTTGTTTGGCGGGTTATGGTACAATTTAAAACGCAAAATTTATTTTGGGGTGATTTTTCATGAGCAAAAAACCGAATATTTTATTTATCGTGACTGATGACCAGCGTTTTGATACAATTCACGCTCTTGGCAACGATGAAATCATCACACCAAATCTCGATAAACTCAGCGAAAGAGGTACAGCTTTTGTCCGTGCACACATTTCAGGCGGCACCTGTGGTGCTGTTTGTATGCCCAGCCGTGCAATGATTCTGTCGGGCAGAAATCCCTTTCACCTTGAAGAGCTTGGCGGTAATATTCCGCCCGAGCATAAAACTCTTGCCGAAACCTTCAAAAATAACGGTTATGAAACAATAGGTCTCGGTAAATGGCATAACGGTTGTCCTGCTTATGCCCGAAGCTTTACCCAAGGTGCAAAAATCTTTTTTGGCGGAATGTGGGACCATTGGAATGTACCAACATGTCGTTACGACCCCACAGGCAAATATGATAATATTATAAATTTTGTAGTTGATTTTTATAATGATAATCATCCTCAGCCTCAGCATTGCGATGAGTTTGACCCGGGCAAGCATTCAAGCACTTTGCTTACAGATTCTGCAATCGAGCTTCTCGAAAAAAACGCAGGCAAGGACAAGCCCTTCTTTATGTATCTTGCTTACCTTGCACCTCATGACCCGAGAACAATGCCTGACAGCTTTCGTAAGATGTATGACGAGGACAAAATTACTCTTCCGCCTAATTTTCAGGAAATTATTGATACAAATTATCCTCTTATGGTGCATCGTGATGAGTCGCTTGCCGCATATCCGAGGGACGAAAAAGAAATCAAGCGTCATATTGCTGAATATTTTGCAATGATAACCCATCTTGACTATGAAATAGGTAGGCTTCTTGATGCTCTTCACGAATCGGGAGAAGAGGATAATACAATTATCGTATTCACCGGTGACAACGGTCTTGCTGTCGGTCAGCACGGCTGGTTGGGCAAGGAGGATATTTACGAGCATGGTGTTCGTATTCCGCTTATTATGGCAGGACCCGGAATCGCAAAAAACAAGCGTAACGATGCTTATGTTTATCTTTATGACATTTTCCCAACCCTGTGCGAAAAGGTCGGAATAGAGATTCCCTCTTCCGTTGACGGAAAAAGTTTTGCCTCACTTCTTGACGGTGAACATGGCGAAAGCTTCCGCGACGAGCTTTATCTGATATTCGACCAATTTGTCCGTGGCGTTAAGGATGACAGCTATAAGCTTATTGAATACCGAAACGGTGATAAGGCTGAGGATAAATGGACATTCCTTTATGATATAAAAAATGACCCTTGGGAGACAAAAAATCTTGCTCAGGAGGATGCTTACAAGGATAAGGTGTCTGAAATGCGAGAAAAAATTCTCACTCATCGTGATGATTGGGAGGAGCAGACTCATCCGTGGGGCGTTGATTTCTGGAAAAGATTTTAAAACAGGTCTATAGTAATCCTTGACATTATTCATACTACGAAGAGCATACATAGTGTATATCATCACGCATAGAAAGACTTGCAACAGCAGGTCTTTTTTGTTTTTGTTTTAACTTTATTAATTTTTTGCTTTAAAGTGTTGACATTTAATTTTCAGAGGAATATAATTGTAAAAAATGAACTTTTGAAGGTAATAGATATGAACTTAGCTCTTTCAAGTGCAAGTAAATATTTCTTTAACTTTAGCGTAGCTTATTATTTTAGCTATGCTTGTTTTGCTTTGAAAAAGTTACTTGTGAGAGCTCCGATAAATTTTTAAAAATTATTTAAATTTTTAATTGAAAGTATTTTAAAGCCTCACTTGTAACAAAATCAAGTGAGGTTTTTTATCTGAAAGGATGGTCCCGAATATGTCCGATAAATTAAGTGAAGCAAGAGAAATTATAAACAGAGTAGATTCACAGATGGCTGAATTGTTTACAGAGAGAATGAGAGCTGCCGAAATTGTTTTTGAATATAAAAAAGAATACGGACTTCCCATCGCAGACCCCGAAAGAGAGGAAGCTGTTATTGAGAAGAATTCAGCACTGATAGATGATGACGTTATCAAAGCCTATTACATTGATTATATCAAAAATCTTATGGGTATTTCACGAGCATATCAGTATCGTATGCAAAAGGGACTTAAGGTGGCATACAGCGGAGTGGAAGGTGCATTTGCCCATATTGCGGCAGGCAGAATTTTTCCTGACAGCAACCGAGTTTCATTCAGAGATTTCAAATCTGCATACGACTCCGTTGTGAAAGGTGAAGCTGATGTAGCCGTACTTCCTATTGAAAACAGCTATGCGGGTGAAGTGGGACAGACAATTGACCTTATCTTCTCAGGCAGTCTTTTTATCAACGGAATTTACGAGCTTGAAATTCACCAGAATCTGCTCGGTGTTCCGGGCTCAACAGTTGATGATATTAAAAAAGTTACAAGCCACCCGCAGGCTCTCGGTCAGTGCCACGATTATATAAAACTCCGCGGATTTGATGTTGAAGAGGCAAACAACACAGCAATTGCTGCAAAAACTGTTTCTAATTTGAATGACAAATCTCTCGGAGCTATTGCAAGTGTTGAAACAGCTGAAATATACGGACTTAAGGTTCTTGAATCAAATATTAACAAAAGCGGAGAAAACACAACTCGATTTGCAGTTCTTTCAAAGGTTAAGGCTGACTCCCCTACACTTTCAAATTCAGTTCTTATGTTTACCGTTAAAAACGAGGCAGGTTCACTTGCGAATGCCATAAGCATTATCGGAAAATACGGCTATAATATGACTGCGCTGAGAAGCAGACCTTTGAAGAAACATTCGTGGCAGTATTATTTCTATATAGAAATTGACGGTACAACGGACACAGAAAACGGACAAAAGATGATAGCAGAGCTGAGCGGTGTGTGTGACAAGCTTAAAATTGCAGGAACATTCGCACCCCATTGTGAAATATAAGGGTTGACTCAAATGATAGTAGATGTTAGCAAAAAAATTTTGATTGTGGGGCTTGGTCTTTTGGGTGGTAGCTATGCTCAAATTCTTAAAAGATTTGGCTTTCATATTAGTGCAATAACAAAGGAACAAAGCTCAATTGATTATGCACTTAATAAAAAAATAATTGATGAAGGCTCAACTGAACTTGACGAAAAAATCATCGGTGAAGCGGACATAGTAATTTTTGCCCTTTATCCGCACATTTTCGTTGAGTGGATTGAACAGAATCAAAAGTTTTTAAAAAGCGGAGCACTCATAACGGATGTAACAGGTGTTAAATGCAGTATTGTGTATAAAGTACAGGAAATGCTCCGTCCCGACGTTGAGTTTATTGCTGCTCATCCTATGGCAGGACGAGAGGTTTCGGGCGTCCAGAACAGTACGGATAAGATGTTTGTGGGAGCAAACTACATTGTAACTCCCACTGACAAAAATACGCCAGAGGCAATTAGCACATGTATGGAGCTTGGAAAATTACTTGGATTTTCAAATGTTACAACTCTTTCACCTGAAGAACATGACGAAATGATAGGTTTTCTTTCACAGCTCACTCACTGTATTGCTATAACACTTATGACATGTAACGATAAAGAAAATCTGGAAAAGTTTACCGGTGACTCCTTCCGTGACCTTACTCGTATCGCACGGATAAACGACCTTATGTGGAGCGAACTTTTTATAGAAAACAAAACTGTTCTTCTTGAACAGATGAACACATTTATTGATAAGTTTAATGAACTTAAGACAATGCTTGAAACAGAAGATGTTGACAGTATGAGAAAAATGATGCGTCATTCAACCGAACGCAGAGCACTATTTGACAAAGAATAATTGTTTGGAGGACTAAAAAAATGAATATGAATTTCAAAAGAAAATTACCTATTCCTATGGAGATAAAAGAGCAGTATCCTATTACTTATGAGCTTGAACAGATGAAAGAAAAAAGAGACCAGGAAATAAAAGCTGTTTTTGAAAGCAGAGACGACAGATTTATTCTGATTATCGGTCCTTGCTCTGCTGACAATGACGATAGCGTTATAGATTACATATCAAGACTTCGAAATGTTCAGGACAAGGTTTCCGATAAAATTCTTATTATCCCAAGAATTTATACTAACAAGCCTCGTACAACAGGTGACGGATACAAGGGAATGCTTCATCAGCCTGACCCACACAAGGGTGAGGATATGTTAAAGGGCGTTGTTGCCATAAGAAATCTTCACATCAGAGCTATGAGTGAAACAGGCTTTACTTGTGCCGACGAAATGCTTTATCCTGAAAATTACAGATACCTTAACGATGTTCTTTCTTATGTTGCAATAGGGGCTCGGTCTGTTGAAAATCAACAGCACCGTCTGACAGCAAGTGGTTTTGATATTCCTGTGGGTATGAAAAATCCTACGGGTGGCGACATTTCTGTTATGATGAACTCAATCACAGCAGCACAGCATTCTCACACATTCATTTACAGAGGTTGGGAAGTTGAAAGTCAGGGTAATCCGTTAGCCCATGCAATTTTAAGAGGTTATGTGAACAAGCACGGTCAGTCAATGCCAAACTACCATTACGAGGACCTTATTAACCTTTCTGAAATCTATGAAAAATCAGGACTTTCAAACCCTGCTGTAATAATCGATACAAACCACGCAAATTCAGGTAAAAAATGGATGGAACAGCCAAGAATTGCAAAAGAAATTATCAATAGCTGTCGTCATTCTGCTGATGTTAAGAAACTTGTAAAGGGTCTTATGATAGAAAGCTATATCGAAGACGGAGCACAAAAGCCTGAGGAACGTGTTTACGGAAAATCAATCACCGACCCTTGTCTTGGTTGGGAAAAGACCGAAAAGCTTATTCTTGATTTGGCAGATATGCTTTAATTTGTCGAATCGTATCAAATTTTCCTTGACTTCATTTATCACTTTAAAGTATAATTGCTATGGAGTAATCCTAAAAAACATTCCGGAGGGAAAATATTATGAAAAAAATCTTAGCAATCTTTATGGCTCTTGTTGTTTTCTCATCATTTGCTTTCTTTGCAATCGGTAGTAGTGACGACAGCAGCCCATCAACACAGAACGATTCAGTTACACCTGATAATGACGACACAACAGCTGCTCCTGTCAAAAAGGTTTCACGCGGTACAATTTCAGGTAATGTTTATAGTAATGAATTTGTAGGTCTTTCTTTCACTAAGCCAGCTGACTGGACATTTGCAACTGATGAGGAACTCAAAGCAACTATTGATGCCGGTGCAGAATATACTAATTACAGTGATTTAGAACTTACACTTTCTGAAAGTGCTACTGTATATGATATGCAAACTAGTGACAGTATGGGTAACAGTGTAATGGTTTTATATGAAAACACTATGTTGAGTGCTTTCAAAAAAATGACTGAAGACGAATACCTTGAAAACCTTAAAGCCGGTTTACAAAATGTAAATGGCATAACATATACATTCAAAGGTACAAATAACGTTACTCTTGGTGACGAAACATTCAAGAGAGCAACTTTCTCAGCATCTGCCAATGGTGCTACTATTGACCAGTATTATTATGTAAAATCTTTTGACAAGTATGTTGTTAGTATTATTGTAACTACAACAACAAAAGACATTGCAGAAATTGAAACAATGTTCAGCTGATTAAGTACATAAAAAATTTGAGAGCATTCCGTAGGCGTTGTACCCGTAAGGATACAACGCCAGTTTTATTCGCCATACGGCGAGTTTTATTGCTTTGCAGTTTTATTATGAGCGAAGCGAATAACAAGGTTCTGACGAAGTCAGGTTCTTATTGTGCTTCGCACAGTGTTATTCGCTTCGCGAGTTTTGTAGCGAATAAAATAACACTGAATCCGCAGGATTCAATAACACTTTTGATTTATCAAAAATACCACTTATACATAACGAAAATAATTGGTTGCAAAGTATATAACCCACTATGACACCTTCAGAACGAAAGTGTCTTTTTTTATAAAAAATTGAGAGACACCTTATAAAAAGTGTCTCTCAACTGTATGTCTATTTATTTCTGTCCTTAGGGAATCCGCTCCTACCGAATGCCCTTTTCTTTTACTATTTATTTTTCTTTGGTGTGATTTCATTCCACAATGCAAAGCCTAAAATCAATATACCACCTATAATCTGCATTATTGTCATCTTCTCACCCAAGACAACGGAAATAATAACTGCTACAAGTGGGTCAATATAGCTTAAAATTGCAGCCTTCTGACCCGGAAGCTCTTTAAGTGATGAGAAATAAAGACAATATGTAATTCCCGTATGGACAAGACCCACCACAAGGAGGAATATCCAGCCTTTTGAATCGAGCCTATGAAGATTTACTCCGTCCGTCAACAATACATAGGGCACGAGCACAGCAATTGCAGAAAGAAACTGCATAAATGTACGATGAATTCCGTCAACGGTTTTTGTGAATTTATTGAGAAGAACAACTGTTGCATAAAGAGTTGCAGCACCAAGTCCGAACAAAATGCCTTTTATATTATCCGCACCCTGACTTGTGTCACCTATTCCCGTAATAAGCACAATACCAACAGTTGACATTATAAAGCAAATCCATTGCTTAAGACTCATTTTTTCTTTGAACAGAATCGGACAAGCCACTGTTACAATAACAGGTGCGAAGTAATAGCTGAGAGTTGCAACGGAAATAGTTGTGTACTTATATGCTTCAAAAAGTAAAATCCAGTTAAAGCCCATTGCCACACCGGACAGAATTAGTATCGGTATTTCTTTTTTGATTTGTTTGAATGGAATTTTCTGCTTTGTTACAAGAAGAAATCCACCAATCAGGATTGCTGCAAGAACAGCACGATAGAGAGCAATTTCACCTGACGGCAGGTTGATATTTCGCACAAAAAGACCAATTGTACCAAATATCATCATTGAGATAATAAGCATTGTTCTCGCATTAAGTATTTTTTTCATAATCCATCTCCAAGTTTTTATTAGAATTATTTTATTGCAAAAACAAAATATCGTCAACTGTTTTATTGTAAAGAACAGTAAAATATGGTATTATCTTATCATTATTTAGGTAAAGTGGTGGAGAATATGTTTGAAAAATTACTTTGCGAAAAATCTAGCTGGGAATTTTTAAAAGACACTCCCCTACCTATTGCTGTCTACGGCACAGGTAATGGTGCTGACAGAGTATTCGAAGAATTTGAAAAACTCGGCATTTCTGTTTCCGCAGTCTGTGCAAGTGACGGATTTGTGAGAAAAAGGAACTTTCGTGGTTTTGAAGTTAAATCTATATCACAGCTTGAAAGTGAATTTGAGGATTTTGTTATTGTTTTAGCCTTTGCAAGCCCTCTGCCCGATGTTATAAACAACGTAAAAGCTTTGTCAACTCGTCATAAGGTAATTATGCCCTCCGTTCCCGTTTTCGGTGATAATATTTTTAATAAGGAATTTCTCCGTTCACATCTCGAAGAAATCAAAAAATCATATTCACTACTTGCTGACGAGAAGTCAAAAGAAGTTTTTGAAAGTATTGTCCGTTTTCAGATTACGGGAAATCTTGACTATTGTTTCAACTGTGAAACAAACAAAGACGAAGCATTTGAAATATTGAATTTAGGTGAAAATGAAAGTTTTCTCGACCTTGGTGCTTATCGAGGTGACACAATAACGGAATTTTTGCACTACACAAAAAGCTATGAAAAAATCGTGGCTGTTGAGCCTGATAAAAGAACTTTCAGAAAGCTACAGACTTACTGTGAAAGCCTTAATAACTGCATTACACTCAATAATGCAGTATGGAATGAGTCAACAGAGCTTTTCTTTGATGGCAACAAGGGACGTGGTGGCTCTGCAAAGGATGTTGGTGGGAGCATTTTTTCTGTTACAGTTGATGAAATAACTGATAAATACGGAAAATTCACATACATCAACATTGATGTTGAGGGTGCGGAAAAAGAAATGCTTCAAGGTGCAGGAAACACCTTAAAACATCACAAACCAAAATTGTGTATGGCAGGATACCACAGAAGTGAGGATGTTTTTGCACTCGTAAATCAGATTAACGAAATAAACGGTGACTATAAAATCTTTCTTCGTCATCATCCGCATATTTCATTCTGGGACACAAATATTTATTGCATTTAGGTGAATTTATGGCTATTAAACTTATCGTTACTGACCTTGACGGTACATTTTTGAACAGTAATCACGTTACAATTCCAAAGGAAAATATTGAAGCATTCAAAAAGGCTCACGAAATGGGCATTAAGGTTGCTATTGCAAGTGGCAGAACAAGAATTTTGGCAGATTATCTTATGGAGCAATTACCATTTTTAGATTATCTTATCACATCAAATGGTGCAGTTACATACGACCTTAAAACAGGTGAAATTGTTTGTCAGACACTTCTCAGTAATGAAAAATCTGTTGAGATTTTTGATATTTTAAAAGACTATAATCTTATTTATGAAATTTACTTTAAGGGTGATTGTTTCATGAATGAGAAAAGTTATAGTATGTTTGACAAGGAGCATGTATCCCCTCATATCCACGACCTTTTAAAGGATTTTATAAAGCCAATATCTGACCTTGGTGAATTCATCGGTAATGACGGAATTGAAAAACTCAATATCCTCTCATTGACAGGTGAAGAAAGAATTGAAATCGAAGAAAAAATCAATAAAACAGGAAGTGTTGCTTTTGCTTCTTCATTCCCCATTGTAAAAGGTAGAAATGGAAATCTTGAAATGACGGATATGAACGCAACAAAGGGCTTTGCTGTCAAAGGACTTGCAGAATCACTGGGCATTACACCAAATGAAATTATGTGCTTTGGTGACGGTGAAAACGATTGTCCGATGCTCACATACGCTGACTATTCTTTTGCTATGGAAAACGGAAATGATTTTGCAAAAAATGCTGCAAAATTTATAACGGACACAAATGACAATGGTGGCGTTGCAAAAGCAATTAAAAAATATGTATTTGGTGAATAAAATGGATATAAAAAACTTTAAAGGTGCAATTTTTGACCTTGACGGAACTCTCCTTGATTCCATGGGAATATGGAAAGATGTTGACACAGCATTCTTTAACAGTCGCGGTATTGAAATGCCCGATGATTATCAGGAATGTATCAAGGATATGCACTTTAAGACAATGGCAATTTATACAAAGGATAGGTTTAATCTGCCTGATGACATAAATGACATTATGGACGAATGGTGTGCACTTTGTTTTGATGAATACGAGAATAAAATCGGACTTAAAACCGGTGCTTATGATTATCTTATGCTCCTGAAAAACAACGGAATTAAACTCGCCTTTGCCACAGCAAACACAACGGAACTGAGTGAAGTCTGCCTTAAATCAAACGGCATTTACGAGCTTTTTGACACAGGTGCTTATCTTCACGAAACAACAAGTGATAAAAGTGACCCTGATGTTTACTTACTTGCTTGTGAAAGATTGGATTTAAAACCTGAGGAATGTATTGTTTTTGAGGATATTCTTCCCGGAGTTTTGGGTGCAAAAAAAGGTGGCTTTGCTGTTTGCGGTGTTTATGATGAGTTTTCAGAAAAAGATAAATGCGAAATTCGTAGAAATGCAGATTATTACATAAAATCATTCCGAGAACTGCTATAAAATCTATACATATTTACACTTTACAAATGGTTGAAAAAGGTCTATTATATATGTAACAGATTTTGTAAAAAAATTTTTAATGAAAGAAGAATGATATATGGAAAAGACAGTTTTAGTTGAAACAAGCGCAAGACACGCTCACATTTCAAAGGAACACCTTGAAATCCTTTTCGGTGAAGGCTATGAGCTCACAAAGAAAAAGGACCTTTCACAGCCTGGTCAGTACGCTTGTGAAGAAAGAATCGCAGTTATCGGCCCTAAGGGTCAGTTCCCTGGTGTTTCAATCCTCGGACCTGTAAGACCTGCTACTCAGGTTGAAATTTCTGCTTCTGACGCTCGTTCAATCGGTGTTCAGGCAGTTGTTAGAGAATCAGGTGACATCGCAAACACTCCCGGTTGTAAAATCGTTGGACCTAAGGGTGAAATCGAAATCGAAAACGGCGTTATCGTTGCAAAGAGACATATTCATATGACTCCTGATGATGCTGAAAAGTACGGTCTCCAGGACAAGCAGGTTGTTGAAGTTAAAGTAGCTTCTGACGACAGAACAACTACATTCGGTGATGTTGTAGTTCGTGTACATCCAAACTTTGCTCTTGCAATGCACATTGACACAGACGAGTCAAATGCTGCTCTCTGCAAGCCGAGCACAATGGGTATCATCCTTTAATTCAAAGCTACATAAAAATTTGAGCACCTTCCATAGGCGTTGTACCCGTAAGGATACAACGCCAGTTTTATTCGCCATACGGCGAGTTTTATTGCTTCGCAGTTTTATTATGAGCGAAGCGAATAACAAGGTTCTGACGAAGTCAGGTTCTTATTGTGCTTCGCACAGTGTTATTCGCTTCGCGAGTTTTATGCGAATAAAATAACACTGAATCCGAAGGATTCAATAACACTATTGTCCCGAGACAATAATATCACTCTGCCGCAAGGCAGAATATCACTTAAACTGACC
>JAZSHP010000116.1:0-2378 GCA_045533355.1 Candidatus Fimenecus sp. | reverse complement strand
TATTGACGATTTGCGGTTTGTTATGGAGGATATTATTGATTGAAGGAGTGATTATATATGAAGAAAATGCCTACTTTATTTGTAAGAGAATTTGAAGCCAATCATAAAATAATTATACACAACGAAGTTACTTCCGGTTGTGAATGGGTGCTTAACGGAGAAGGAATTGCAACCGAAAAAATTGATGGTGCTTGCTGTGCTATTTTTGACGGTAGATACTGGCGAAGATATGATGCGAAAAGGGGTAAGCCAATTCCTGAAAATGCTGTTTTATGTCAGCCTGAAGCTGATGCTGTAACAGGACATCTGCCTTGCTGGGTTCCTGTTACAGCAAATTCTGCTGACAAATGGTATCTTGAGGCTTTGCAAAACAGCAATATTTCCTTGACGGATGACGGTACTTACGAGGCTGTCGGACCTCATTTCCAGAGTAATCCGTATAATCATGATAAAGATATAATTGTAAAACACGGTTCTATAATTTTAGATTTGCCCGATAGGAGCTTTGAAGGTATAAGAGAATTTCTGAATACCCATTATATTGAAGGAATTGTATTCCGTCGCGGCAATGGGGAAATGTGCAAAATAAAGCGAAGTGATTTCGGATTTCCTTGGATGAATTCCAAAAGATAATAGCAAAATTATGATTTAGTGATTTATAATTTACTAAATCATAAATTACTAAAATATAAATAAGCGAGGTAATTACAATGACACAATCAATGATTAAAACTGAAAACAGAATAAGCATTACCTCGGTGGGGTTCAGATAGCTGTTTTTATGCGGTAAGGATTTTCGTACAAACACGGGCGCTGAGGTATATTATCTCGGCACCCATTTTCTTTATGGAGGCAAAAAATGAATTACACACTTATGCATAAAAATATCCCCGTTGCTGATGTCAGCATTTACGAGGAGTCGGGGACAATAACAACTGTCACCGCCACACACAATCCTGACCACCTGCCTGTCGGTGTTCACTTTCGGCACGGCTCATTCATTGACAAGCGTGAGCTTAATGTCTGGTTTCGTGAAAGATGTATTCCTGCAATGCGTGATGGTGCTTCAAAGCTGATGACGGGACTTAATCTTCACAGCCTTAAACAGCTTGTTTTGTACAGCAACGGCTTGTGTCTGTCCGACAGCTACTGGTTTAAACCTGCGGACAGCAATAAAAATTGGGAGGACGTAAACTTTTTTGGCAACTCATTCTCCGAGGACGTGGGCGACCTGCTCCTTGATATTGTTCCGCCGAGCGAAAAGCTTGACCTTTGCTCCCCTGACAACACCACAGAGGGCTGTCTGAAAAAACGTTGGAAAATCATTAATGGCAAGCGTTGTCTTGTCAAGGGTGGAGAGCCGCCATATTTTCAGCAGCCGATTAACGAGGTTATTGCAACTATGGTTATGAAGCGGCTGGGCGTGCCACATATCCCCTACTCTCTGACATGGATAAACGGAGAGCCGTACAGCGTCTGCGAGGATTTTATCACTCCCGAAACGGAGCTTGTGACAGCCTGGAGGGTTATGCAGATGCGTCCGAAAGCCAATCACCACAGCCATTTTCTGCACTACACAAACTTATGCGAAGAAAACGGCTTAACGGACATAAGAAGTGCCATTGATGAGATGATCGTGGTTGATTACATCATTGCCAACGAGGACAGGCACTTCAACAATTTCGGCATTATCCGCAATTCCGACACGCTGGAATGGGTCAGTGCCGCACCGATTTTTGACAGCGGCACTTCACTTGACTGCGGAAAGGATTTTCACATCTGCAAGCCTTTTAAAGTTACTCACGGTGAACAGCTACGGCTTGTCAGTTCTTATGACTGGCTTGACCTTTCACGGCTGAAAGGTATTGATGAGGAGATTAACGAGTTCCTTTCCGAAGAAAAGATTGCTGTGTTTATTGATGAGAACAGGCAAAAAGAACTTGTTGATTTTGTTATGGCAAGGATTGGCCGGTTGGAGGAGATTGTGAGGAATTGCAGATAAGGCTGGTTTGTATTATACTACTTATTAAAATGCAAATATTGTATTTTACAAAAAAATATGATAAAATAAACACACTATAATAAATGAAGGTGAAAGAATGTTAACTTGTCCACAGCACGGCTGGTCAGAGTTCCGACTTGAAAACACATCAAGATACTCATTAAGCTATTTGGATGATATTGCATTTGAATGGCTTAAACAAGCTATACACGGCTTGGAAAATTTATATCCTTTTTGCGTAAAGGGCAACCTTGAACCTGACAGATTTTTATGTGTTGTCAGTCATTGGCATTGCCACATAATTATAGAAAATGATGATAGATGCCCTTTGGACAAAAATGAAATTATCCACGAGTTTTAAGTCGGATCCTATCCA
>JAZSHP010000071.1:0-14060 GCA_045533355.1 Candidatus Fimenecus sp. | reverse complement strand
TTGGTCGTATCGTATGGGGACTTACAATGTTCTGCATTATGGGATTTGATTTTTCAAAATTTGGCCTTACAGCATTCTGGACTAGTGCGGTTGTTAATGCAATTCCCGGAATTATTATACAAATCATTCTTATTCCAATCGTTGTAATACTTTTGGAAAAAGCAAAGCTTATATCGAATAAAAAATCATAATTCATCAAGCAACAGTGTTTTCACTGTTGCTTTTTTAGTGGTAATAACATTTCATAATTTTATTGGTGCATAATTACATAGCAGAAAAAAGAGCAGGTGTTAAACCTGCTCTATGTATATCGATGTATCTATGAAATTAAATAGCGTTGCTTATTTTATAACAGGGTAGTAAATTCTTCGTAAGCCTTTGGATTAGCAAAAACAACATCATCAGGAGTGGAAAAATCGATTTCCTTACCTTGGTAATTTAATGCTACGCCTCCGGACTCTTTTAAGATTAATGTTCCTGCTGCGATATCCCAAGGCTGTAAGCCTTTTTCAAAGAATACTTCGCATCTGCCACAGGCTACTGTGCATATATCGTAAGCTGCTGAGCCACTTCTGCGAATATCTCTTGAAAAATCAAAAACTTTTCTTAAAAGTGCAAAGGTTTCATCTGTGTTTTCAGGGTGGTAGGGGGAAGTGCCGAAAAGAGCAAGTCCATCTGAAAGAGGACGGTCACTTACCTTTATTTTTTTACCGTTCAAATATGCACCATTGCCTTTTTCTGCACTGAAAACTTCGTTGGTGTATGGGTTATATACAACACCGGCAATGACATCATTGCCCTTGCAAAGTGCAACTGAAATACAACTGCAACGATAGTCTTGCATAAAGTTTGTTGTGCCGTCAATAGGGTCAATTATAAAACGCAAAGCAGAGCTTTTAAGGTTGCTTTCACCCTCTTCACCAACGAATTCAGCTTCGGGGAATGCTTTCGACAACTCGTTAAACAAAAAGTCTTGCACAGCAACATCGTATTTTGTTACAAAGTTCTTCTTGCCTTCTTTGGCGGTTATACTTGCTTCCTGATTATGGGCAGAAAGAACAATCTTACCGGCGTTATTTACAATTTCAATAATTTTATTTAACATATATTTTCCTCTTTTCATTCGCTTTTTTTAGCACTATAGAAATACAACATACCACAAATGGAATGACTGTAAAAATCAGGATACATACAAATACATCATTCCAACCCTTTGTGTCTGCAATTCTGCCAAGTATTGATGTTGCAAGAGTACTACCAATATAACAAAATGTATTAAGTAGCCCTGCTAAAAGTCCTGAATCAATTTTATCTCTTGAATAAAGTGGTACTATACTTGTAATAACATTATTGACTGCTGACATTAGACATGCGATTCCACCGAAAAATGCAAGAGTAAGTGGTACGGATTTGAGCTTTAATGTAAAAATAATAAGACCTACCAAAATTAAAGTTGCAAAGTAAAAAATACCGTTAAGTGCGTTTTCATCTTTTTGTTTTTTATGTAGTGCAGTTACAAGAGATGTGCCGAAAATCGAAAGCACAGGAAGTAACAGAGTCACAATAATAGACAGAGATGAAGCAACACCGAACTCTTCTTTAAGAATTGATGGCACCCATGTTGTAATACCATCTTTTATAAAGCCGTTAGTTACCGCTGAAATTAAAACAACGACCATACTTATAATGAAAACAGGTGTAAGGGATTTTCTGTTACTTGTTGTTTCATTGGTAGTTACGGCTTCTTTTTTTGATTTTTGTATTGTGCTCATTCCCACAAACCACAACACTGCCACAACAGCAACAAGTGCTGATGCCACATAAAAAATCAGAGTCCATTTTAATCTGAAATATGAGAAAAGTGCCGCAAAACCATAAGCCATAAATGTTCCCGATGCCACAGTAGTGCTCATGACCATAACTGCTTTTGAAAGTTTATTGTCAGCAAGATTATCGGATAGGGTTTTTATAATTGACGACCAAAGAATTGACTGAAATATACCGTTAAGAAGCCAAAGAAATTTCATGCTGTCTATTGCTTGACAAAATGTCATAGCAAAGTTAATTATGCAAGAAACAATAAGGGCGATTGCGACAGAGTATTTTGTATTATATTTTTTTGAAAGCAGACCATTGACAAGCTGACCTGCACCATAAGCAAAAAAGAAATATGAACTTACAGTTCTTGCAGCTTCTTTGGTTGCGCCAAGCTGAGATAAAATTTCTACCATTGAAGCGTTGTAATTAAGCCTTGCTACATAAGCAAAGGTATATGCTGCCCAACATAAGAATATAAGAAAATTGGATTTTTACTGCTTAATGAGTTTATCATTTTATTTGTTACCTTTACCAATTATAACTTCTTTACTGATTTTGCCAATAAAAATATTGTTTTCTGTTTGTAAGGTCATTTCATCAGGATTTTCGAAAACAATACCATAATTTAATGACTCATTTCCGTCAGGGGATATAAAAATGTTATCTTTTATTTTTACATCATATACCATAGGTCTGAAAATTATGTAACCTCTGCTTTTACCCCATAAGCCTGATGGTCCGTCAAAGATATTGTTTTTTATTTCTATATTGTGATGTCCGCAATCTCCGTGATGACCGATTGCCGGAAATCCTGCGCATCTGAAAATGTTGTCTTTTATTACAATATTACTGCAAACTGTGTCGTCTTTACAAAAATCAATGAGAGTACCGTCACAATTATAAACAGGACCATAGGAGCCTTCGCGGGCAAGGTCCAATTGTATTTCTTCATTAAGCAGTTCTTCGTGAATACTTGTGTATGTAGGTCCGTCAAAAACACAATTTCGTACTGTGGCATTTTCTGTTGAATTTATTTCAATCATATGCCATGTTGAACAATTAACAAAACGACAATTTTCAATAAGAATATTTTTACAATGAACGGTATTAACAAGAGTTGACTTTTCCGTTATTGTTTCATTACCGTCAAAAATACCACCTGAAATTATAACATCGTGTGTGCCTTCGTAACCACTCCATTCGGGCTCGGAATAAGAGGCGAGAAGATATCTTGTTAATGGTTCGCTTTTGTTACTTCTTAAAATTATAGCGTTATCAGAAAGTTTAAAAATCTGATTTGAATAGAATATAAGTGCGGAAGAAACGAGATATGTTCCATTCGGAAAGTAAATCGTACCGCCGTCTTTTACCGTATCAATGCACTCTTGCAATGCCTTGGTGTCGTCGTGAATACCATCTGCAAAAACATTTTTATTATCAGTAACCTTTATGAAATTCATAGTTTTATCCTCTATACAAGCTCAGATTTGTGATGTTCTTTCGAGATTCTGGGTTTAGCACCTGTAAGATGTGAAATGTTACGATATTCGCCTTTATAATCTGAAAATATACCATTTGGAACCTGTGATGTCCAGCCTTTTTCGTCAAATTTTGGAGTATCAATATCCATAGCATAAAGAATGATAGCGGCAAGGTCACGAATGTTCATTTCCTTAATATCAGTGTTATTAACCCCTTTGCCAACAACAGCAAAAGTAACATATTTTTCTTCATCTGTCCAGCCACCGTGGTTTCCACCTGCACCATTTCCGGGATTTGTGCCGCCATGGTCTGCAATAACCATAAAGAGAGTATCTTCGAGTATATCTGCACTTTCAACAGCTGAATGAATATCACCTATAAGCTTATCTAGTTCATTAATAGCTTTGATATGTTCGGGTGTTCCATAACCGTATTTGTGTCCTGCACCGTCAGCACTGTCAAAGTGAACAAAGAGAAAGTCCGGCTTTTTATTACGGATATAATTACAAATAATAGGGGTGAGTTCTTTGTCCCTTGCAGTTGTATGGGAAACACCGAGAAATTTTTCGACAATTCCTTTGTTAATAGGGTTCCAGTCACAGTATGAACCCAGTTCAGCCTCCGGATATACCTTTCTGATACGACGAAAAACTGTGGGGTGCTTTGACCATATAGGATAAGGAATAAGTGACACTCTACGATTTGTAAGTTTGTGCACCTCAGGTCCTACACCAATAAGCATTGACCCCCAACATTCTGCACTGATAGTAGGCTTAGAAGATAAAGCATTGTATGTAATTGCACCTTTTTCAAAAATACGGTCAAAAATCGGTGTGTCAGCATCTTTGAACCAACTACCTGCACCATCGACACCTATAACTATTACATGGGAATATTTTCTTGACACAAGAATCCTCCTGTTGGATGTTTTTTTATTCCCGGAGTTAACTACGCTACTTGATACGATTTATCATTTTGTATCTGTAGCGGTAGTTAACCCCCGGGCTATTAAATAATAAGATTAAGAACTATAGTGAGTTGTTGAGCCAAAGAGATTTCTGAAAAATCCACCAATTTTATCAAAGAAACCTGCTTTAGACTGCATTTCAACACTGTCTATTCCAAGAACATTTCCGTCACCATCATAAAGAATTGCTGTGAATGTGGTATTGCCATTATTTTTTGAGGTGATTGTAAGTTCCGTACCATTTTCAGATTCCTCAATTGCGAAGTTTCCGTTATTTACTATCCATTCAACTCGGGTATTTTCAGGAGCATTACCTGTAATTTCTGTGTGAAGAGTAATACTGTCCTGACAGCGAATCAAGTTTCTTGAAGGATTTGTTATTGCAAAAGATACTGTGTTGTCCTCTGTTAATTGTGTAATAATATCACTTTCAAGACCTGAATTGGAAACAGCCTTGAAATAGCAACTATGTGCCTTGCTGTCTGTTATGGTAAATGTGTTACCATCAAGAATCATCCAAGAGCCATCGTCGACTTTTGCCATAAAGTAAGCAATACCTGTGTCAGCATATCCGCTCAATGTATAAGTAACATTTATTCCTGTTTCCGTTTCAACACTGATTATAGGCTTTGTTGCATCAACAAGAATATCATCACTAACTATAATCTCAGAAACATTACCGGCTCTATCAATTGCTCTTACACTAATGCTTCCATTGAAATCGTCAGGAATCAAAACCTTATTATCAGCATCATACTCTATCCATTCGCCGTCATTGAGCTGATATTCGATTCTATCGATACCTGCTGTTCCCACATCAATTGCTGAAATGACAAGTTCAGGCTCGTTTCCATAAATATCAACATCATTTATTGTTGTTACAGGAGTACCGGTGCTTACTGATTTGATTACAGGTGCTTCCTTATCAATGTTTGAAATAACAATTGTTTCAGTTGATGACTTTCCGTTGTTTAAAGTAACAGTTATGTTATACTTGCCGTTTTCATTAGCAATATAGCTGTTATTATTCAACTCAATGCCGTTAACCGTAATTGATGCTATTCCTAAAACACCTTCGTTTGTTACATCTACTGTAATTTCAACATTTTCATTGGTCGGTGTTTTATCTGCAACAGCTTCAAATTCAGGTGTTGTAGTGTCGATAATAAACAATGCTGAAATTAAAGTTGGAGAAATGTTGCCGACCTTGTCAGTAACCAAAGCTTCAACATAACCCTTGAAATTACCATTTACAACAGGCATATTATTTTCATCATAATCTGCCCATTCTGTTACACTGTTCATATTTTCATCAAGAAGTCTGTATTGAATAGTGTTTAATCCTGACGCTCCTATTTCTGTTGCAGAAATTGTAACAGTAACATCATCACCATAAACTGCACAATCTTCGATTGTTGTTACATAATTACCTAAGTCAATATTTTTGATAACAGGGGAGTCGTAATCGAAATTATTAATTTCAATAACTTCTGTTGTTGAAAGATTGTTATTACCTGTCACAACAAAAACATACTTTCCGTTACCATTGATTGTATATTTACCATCAGCGGTAATGTCGGTGCCATTAACCATAACTGATTTAAGACCTGCATTTCCGGTTGTTACTGTATAAGTAATGTCGTAAGGATTTGATGTGAAATCTGTTGTTTCAGGTGTCAGCTGAATTGAAGGTACAACAGTATCAATCATTACCTTGTAGGTATCTGATGGATTACTTTCAACACCGGCACCGTTAATTGCCTTGAAAATGTATGTGGCATTTGTGTTTTCGGAAATAACAATTTCGTCACCGGTTGTTATTTCAGTCCAGCTGAGTTCATTGTCAATGCTGTAATAGTATGTGATACCTGAAATTGCTTCATTAAGCGTTGAAAAACGGAATACAACAGTATCCGAAGTCCATCTTCCGAAGGCACCTTCAAAATCAACACGGACAACAGGTGAAATCTTATCTATCTTAACCACAAATTGAGTTATATTGCTTTCAAGTCCCGAATAGGATTTTGCCTTAAACTGATAATTTGTAATTCCATGTGCAGAAACAACTATTGTGTCACCGTCAACTTCAACCCATGTGTTTCCACCGTCTGTACTATAATAGTACATATAAATGTTGGAAAAAGCTGTTGATGAAAGTTTAATTTCAACATTATCTGATGTCCAGCAATCACTTTCATAATTACCCTTTGAGCCTGTGGCAGATACTATAACATCGGCCGGTTTGGTGCTATCAATTACAAAGGTTTTTGATTTGCTAATTTCAGACACGTTTGTGGCTTTATCTGTTACTCGTGCTTCAACAGAGCCTTTAAAGTCTCCGCTTATTATTGGCTTGTTACCATCGTCATATCTTTTCCATGAACCAGCAGAGCCATCTTCATCGATAAAACGATATTGAATCAGATTCACTCCTGCTACACCAGTATCTGTGGCTGAAATTGAAATTTGAACATCACCTTTGAAGTACAAATCATATTCATCCGTACTAAGTCCTGAAAAGTCACTTGAATTTACGGCATCAATAGCGATATCCGTTATTTCTGGTGCTGTTTTGTCAATATTATCCACAACCAGTTCCTGAACAATTTCTAAACCATTGGCAGAAATAACTTTTACAATATAAGTACCATTTTCGCTAACTGTAAATTTTCTTTGGCCCTCAATGTCTTCTCCGTTAACAAGAATCGCTTTAACTCCTGACTCACCGATTTCATTGATATTAATTACCACATTGTAAGATTTATTTGTGACACGAGTTACACCACGGACAAGTTCGAACACAGGGGCTACCTTGTCAATATTTACCGCATATCCGACTGTTGAAGCACCTTCGATTTTTTTACCGTTAATTGCTTTGAAATAGTATATTTCTTCAATGTTTGTATCAACTGTAAGAGTATTTCCGTCGAGTTCTGTCCAACCACTGGAAGATGTTTTGTAATAATACTTAATACCATCTACCTGATGAGTCGCATCCAGAGTAAAGACAACATCATCTTTAGTCCAATCCCCACTATAATCTGCAGGAGTAGTTGTAACTGATACAACAGGAATTCCGTAAACAATTACAGGGAAAGTGGTGGTGGCAACTCTACCTGCATGGCTATAAGTTACCGTGATATTTTGTTCCACATCAAGAAGCGTTGGATCAAAGTCTTCGGAATTAACTGTATATCCATATATTCTTTCACTTAATGCATTTAAATAGTTTGCTGTAACCTTAAGATTATTAAGATTAAGCTGGTTTGCACCTTCAAGATATTGATATTGAGGGTATTGTGTAATTTGGATTGTATCTACTTGTTTAGATTTTACGAGGATTGGAAAAATTGCACGCATTTCCTTGCCTGCTCTTGTAACAGTAACAACTATATATTGTTCTTTATCAAGCAACGTCGTGTCTATGGCACTTACCTTGTAATCAGTTACCTCTGCGGTTAACTGCTCTTCTGTCCAGTTAACTGCTTCGGGATAATATTGCGCTACCTCATTTCTATCATAAGCCACCTTAACAACCATACCTGAAAGGTCAAGAGTTGTTGCACCTTCAAGATATTCATATTTTGTAGGTGAAGTAAGCGTTATGCTTTTTGGTACAAGTTCAACAACATCAATATCTTTTGTAAGAGTTTGGTATGAATTATTCAGTATGTTACTTGACATATATGTCCACACGCTTGTTGAACCAGCTTGCACACCTTTAACTGCACCCGTAGAAGAGTCAACCGTTACATATTGGTTAGTTGTGTTTCCTGGACTAGAAAGACTACTATTTACATTCCATGGGTTTTGACCATTATCATACGGTGTTCCCCAGTACTGACGATATATACCCATTCTTTGTGGAGTATGAGATGATGTGAATGTATATGGCAAGTCAACAATAATAGAATCAGGTCCATTAATTTGTCCACCTGTATATCCAAGAAGAGCAAACTTTGCATTAACAGTTACATTAAAGCTTCGTGAAACACCATTAATTGTAGCAGTAATAGTTGCGGTCTTACTCGGATTATTAATGAAACTATGACCTGCACCTGCGTCGAGACCTTTTACAAGACCATTTTCATCAACGGATGCAACATCAGGATTTAATGAGGTCCATATAATACGATCGTAAACTGCATCCGAAGGTGTAATGCCCGAAACAGTAAGTTGTGTTGTATCATCTTCATCAATTGAATTGTTACCACTGATAGTAAAATCCGTTATTGCCTCACCAACAGCTACGCTGTATAAACCTGTAATTGTTTTGCCGTTATATGTTGCATCAATAAAAATTACTGACACACCGTTATTCAAGCCGGTAAGCACACCACTTGTGTTAATCGTTGATATTCCGTCTGTTGCTGTGCCCGTATCCTTTGCATAAATTTTTGCACCTGTAACGGGATGAACAAGTCCCCATTCTCTTATTACATCGGAGTTTGTGTTAAGACGTGATGGTGCAACAGTTGATGAATATGTTGCACTGCTACCGATACCGATTGCAGCTTCACCACTGATTTCTACGCTTGAAATGTCTGAACCTAAAAGACTTCTTGTAACCGTTACATTTACAGAGCGTACAATTCCACCCATTGTGGCAGAAATAGTGACTGTTTTTGAATATGTAAGACCACTACCACCATCAAGACCTGTAACAACACCGTTTTGGTCAACAATAGCTGTTGTTGGGTCAGAAGATGACCATACAAGGTCTCCGGTATATGCACCAGCAGGAGTAAGTCCGTCAATAGCAAGTTGTGTTGTTGCACCCTCGGCAACACTTGTTGTTCCTGCAATACTGAAGTCTGTTACAGGAAGTGTTGATGCATCAACAACTGTAAATGTCATACTATCCTTATATGCAAAAAGTGCTATACTTGAAAATTCAAGTTCAATAGTGACTGTTCCAGTACCTACAAAAGTCACCATTCCGTCTGCATCGACAGTTGCACAAGATGTATTATTTGATGTCCACGAAAAATCAGAGTTTATGAAAGCACGTACAGGGGTATACGCACCGTAAAGCTGAAGTGTTTTTCCAACTGCGACAGTTGTTGGCACATTCCTTTTATTTGTAATATGAATACCAGTAGGAAGTGCGTATGCAACATAACTCATTTCAACAAGCACTTCAACAGTATCAGATGTAAGTTTATTACCATTCGAATCATATAGAGTCGCTGTAATTTGAACATTCATATTGTCAAGAGCAGCTTGAAGGCTATCTGCAATGGAGTCACCTGCAACAACCCTGATTGTGCCAACGATTGTAGCTGTATCTGCAGTTTCAAGGTTGATTCCTGCAGTTTTCAATGCTAATAAGATTGCATCGGCGGTGGTATTACCCACAAGAGGAATTGTACGTACTTCTTCATCAAGCCACAATTGGAAAACGGCAGCTTTTGAGTAGTCATAACCTGTTACCTTACCATTTTCGTCAACACCGGCAAGTAGCGGAAGGTTACTTTCCCATTCCACATATGCACCTTCAGGCATATCAGTCGACAAGGTATAATCTAACTGGATAGAATTATATTCTTGTACAGTGAGCCTTTCTGCTACAACAGCACCATCCTGAGTAATTTCCAAAGTGATGTCTGCTGAAAAGGCTGTAAATCCCGGAGCCATCATTGTTACTGCAAGGATTACACATAAAATTATGCTTACTGTTTTTTTTGCATTTCTCTTCATAGCGTCAAGCATCTCCTTTTGCAAAAATATCTTATTATTAGTATTCTATCACTTGAATTTTGTGTATTCAACATTTTGGAATTATTCATAAAAAAATTAGCATTGTGCATAATTAATAAATTTGTTTTTTGTTTATTATTCCAAGGGAATTATTTCACATAAATATGTACATTTTATTATATTGCGTCAGACTGATATAAAACTGCAAAAATTAACAACCAGTCATATATTTTTTTATAAAACTCCTTTAAAATAATGTCAGAATATGATATTATAATAAAATATCAAAGTAATGACTATTACACTTTTGCAGATTTTGTGAAAACAGCTCTTACCAATATGAAATTTTGATGTAGAGAAGGCAGAATGATGAACAGATATAACGAAGCTAAAGAGATATATGCACACTATGGCATTGATACTGAAAAAGCACTTGAAACACTTAAAAGTATATGTATTTCAGTTCATTGTTGGCAAGGTGACGATGTAACAGGTTTTGACAGTAAAGAGGCTCTTTCAGGTGGTATTCAGGCAACGGGTAATTATCACGGAAAAGCAAGAACGTATGAAGAACTTATGGCAGACTATGATAAAGCTTTTTCACTTATGCCGGGCAAAAAGAAATTAAATCTTCACGCAAGTTACGCTATTTTTGATGGTGACGAAATTGTTGGTAGAGATAAACTCCTGCCAAAGAATTTCAAAAAATGGGTGGACTTTGCCAAAGAAAGAAATATGGGTATAGATTTTAACCCGACATTCTTTTCACATCCTATGGTGAAAGATAATCTTACTCTTTCATCACCTGATGAGGATGTTCGTACATATTGGGTAAATCACGGTAAGGCATGTCTTAAAATTGCTGAATATTTCGCTGAAGAAACAGGGATACCTTGTGTTATGAATATTTGGATTCCCGACGGCTACAAGGATATTCCTGCTGACAGAATATCACCAAGAATGAGATTTAAAAAGAGCCTTGATGAAATTCTTGACACACCTTATGACAAAGAAAAGGTGTATGTAACTCTTGAATCAAAGGTTTTTGGTATAGGTCTTGAAAGTTATACAGTAGGCTCGGCAGAATTTTGCCTTTCGTATTCAAACTATAAGGAGATTACACCTCTTATGGATAACGGACACTATCATCCTACTGAAATGGTTAGTGATAAGATTTCGTCACTGCTCCTGTTCAATGAAAAAATTGCACTTCATGTAACAAGGGCAGTTCGTTGGGACTCAGACCACGTAGTTATATTTGATGACGAAACAAAAGAGATTGCAAAAGAAATCGTAAGGAATAATGCTATTGACAAAGTATTTATTGCAACAGACTATTTTGATGCATCAATCAATCGTATTTCTGCTTGGGTAACAGGTGTAAGAAGTGTACAGAAGGCACTTCTCTTCGCACTTTTACAGCCTGATGATAAAATGAAAAAGTTGCAGAATGAAAGCAACTTTACAGAGATAATGTATCTTCAGGAAGAAATGAAAACAGCACCATTTGGTGATGTGTGGAACGAATATCTTGCAAGAGAAAATGTGCCCACAGATTATCTTACAGAAATAAAAAATTATGAACAGGAAGTATTGGTAAAAAGAGTATGAAGGATATTATGACAGCTCCCTTTGTGGAAGAAATGAAAAAGACTATTGCTAATATGTATCGTCTTGGTTGGGACGAAAGAAATGGTGGTAACATCAGTTATATGCTTGATGAAAATGAAGTTAAAGAATATCTTGATATAGATAATGTTATCCGTACAATCCCTACGGGCTTTGATGCAACTGACCTTATCGGTAAAATCTTTATCGTTACAGGTACAGGAAAATATTTTAAAAATGTAGAAAGTGACCCGGAAACAAATCTTGGCATCATCCGTATTGCAAAGGACGGAACAACAGCAGAACTTCTTTGGGGATATAGGGACAACAGCAGATTTACAAGTGAGCTTCCTGCACATCTTATGAGTCATATGGCAAGGCTTAAGGTTGACCCTGAAAACAAAGTTATAATGCATACACATCCAACTCATACACTCGCTATGAACTATGTGCATGAGCTTGACGAAAAGAAATTTACTCATACTCTTTGGGAAATGTGTACTGAGTGTATTGTTGTTTTTCCTGACGGTGTGGGTGTTCTCCCATGGATGCTTTGCGGTACAAATGAAATCGGTGAAGCAACAGCAAAGAAAATGGAAGAGTTCAGACTTGTTGTCTGGGGTATGCACGGTATTTATGGTGCCGGTAAAACAATGGACGAAACCTTTGGACTTATTGAAACTGTAGAAAAGGCTGCACAGATTTATATGCTGACAGCACATTTACCAAGAATAAACACTATCAAGGATGAAGAAATGATAGAACTTGCAGAATTTTTTGGCGTTAATTATAGAAAAGACTTTTTGAATATATAAGCTTAAGGAGAAAAATATGAAACCCGTAAGTTTTTATCTTGTTACCGATACACATTATTTAAATAATGTATTAGAACCCGGTGGAGAAGCTTTTGAAAAAAATATGGTCACAGAACAGTTCTTTGTTAAGGAAAGTGGTTCAATTATTAGTGCAACCTTTGACAAAATCATTGAGGACAAAGAAACTGATATTGTTATTCTCCCCGGTGACCTTGTAAAAAATGGTGAAAAAGAAAGTCACAATGGTTTTCTTAAAGAACTTTACAGACTTAAAGATAATGGTAAAAAGGTTTATGTTATAACAGCCGGTCACGATTATAACGACTCTGCCTATGTTTTAAAAGACGATGGTCGTATGCCTGTTGAAGGTACAGATTATAACGATTTGTGTGAAATGTATCGCGATTTTGGTTATGGTGATGCTATTGCATTTGATGAACCGACACATTCTTATGTGGCAGAAATCAGCGATGGTGTAAGAATGCTCGCTATTCATTGTGACAGTAAGGACCAACCAAAAGGCACGATGGATGACAGACTTATGGCTTGGGCAAAAGAACAGCTTGATAAGGCAAGAAAAGACAACTGCTCTGTTTTTGCAATTTGTCACTATCCGATTATTCCACCTGTACCTGTTTTTGATTTGGTTGGAGATGCAAAAATCAAGGATTGGAAAAAAGTAGCTTCTTTCCTTGCCGATAACGGAGTTGAACTTGTACTCACAGGTCATATGCATATTCAAAGCATAAATGAGTTTTATTCAGAAAATGGAAACAGGCTTATTGATGTATGCACCTCTGCTCTTGTGGGTAGTCCTGCAAAATACAGAAAAGTCACTATTGATGAAAATTCTATACTTAAAGTTAAATCACTTAATGTACCTGATTTCGGATGGGATTTAAATGGACTTACACCACAGGAATATTTTGATAATCATTTTTCAACTGCAATTATTGCACGAGTACGTGGTGCACTGGGCGGTGGAAAGGGAATTGTAAAGCATTTGAAAACCTTCGGAAGAAACAGGTTTGACAAAATGAAAATTAAAGGACTTAAAAGGCTCCTTTTCTTAAAACGAGATAAAGAATTTGACAAGAAAAAGTTCTCTGATTTTGTTGGTGAAGTCGGTTTAAGCATATTCACAGGAGACGGACATTATGTTGAAGGTACACCGGGATACAATTTTCTTGCAGGAATTCTTGGCAGATTTTCATTTGTTATTAAAAAGTTTGAACCGAAGCTTTGCAAAAATGGTGAAAAAATTGATTTGAGAAGTATGCTTCTTAATACTATCGGAAACAATAAAGGCTTTTCGGACAATAATGCCGAATTTACTCTTAAATAAATTCACAGTATCGTAAGGTGAAAATATGTTATATAAAAAGAATGTTGAAAAATCACTAAAAACAGAACTTTTCAAAAATCCTACATCTGAATTCCGTGGAACACCTTTCTGGGCACTTAACTCATACCTTACAAAAGAAGAATTATACCGTCAGATTGATGTGTTCAAGGAAATGGGACTTGGTGGATTTCATCTTCACGTAAGAACAGGTCTTGAAAACGAGTACCTTAGTGAAGAATATATGGAACTTGTCAAGGATACTGTGGTTAAAGCAAAAAATGAAGAAATGCTTGCATGGCTTTATGACGAAGACCGTTGGCCATCG
>JAZSHP010000100.1:0-14456 GCA_045533355.1 Candidatus Fimenecus sp. | reverse complement strand
GGAGGAGCGGATGTTGTTTAGGCTATGGGTGGTACAGTATCAAATATATACAATTGTGTGCAAAGTCATGAGAACCATGATGAGGGCGCTAACCATTGTCATGGCTTCGGTACAGGCGTTATTATCCGTGGTGATGATGGTAGATGGTATCAGTATGCTCATATGCAGGCATATAGTATTCCATCAAATGTTTATGTGGGAGCATATGTTCCGGCAGGTGCAAAAGTTGGTAAGGTTGGTAATACCGGAAATTCAACAGGTAACCATCTGCACTTTCAGATTAATACAACAAATGCATGGAATGGACCTGTTAATCCACAGGCTGAATCTTATTCTGGTCAGCAAACCTCCTACTTCACTTCAGTATGGGCTGATAATATAACTGGAACTGATGCAACAATTCATGCCACAATATATGGTACAAATCTTTCCACTTGTGGTTTCTATATTGGTAAATCTCAAAATGCTATGGAAAAGAGAACAGAAACTGTAAATGGATATGTCGAGAATATATGGTACACACTGGGCTCAGACTATGGTACATTACAGCCGGGTACAACTTATTATTATAAATTTTTCATTACAGTTAGCGGTACAGAATATTGTTCAGATGTAAAGTCTTTTAAAACTTCAGGTAATACATACACAATTTCCTATAATGCAAATGGTGGTACGGGTGCACCAGCAAGTCAGACGAAAGCACAAGGTACTACATTAATTATAACGGAAACAGTACCAACAAGAAAGGGATATACTTTCCTTGGTTGGTCTACAAGCAGTACAGCTACAACAGCAACATACTGTGCAGGTAGTCATTTTACAACAGATGCAAACACAACTCTTTATGCTGTTTGGAAAGCGGATGAAATCAGTGGTTTGTGTGGAGAAAATAATCTCACATGGCATCTTAATGTAGGCACAGGTGTTATGACTATTTTCGGTAACGGAGCTATGGATGATTATTCTTCATCAAGCGAACAACCGTGGTATACTTATCGTGATTCAATTAAAACAGTTGTTATTAATAATGGCGTAACAAAAATTGGAAGAGATGCATTTTATGGTTGTACAAATCTTGTGAATATTTCTATTGGGAACGATGTTACAGGAATTTCCACTTCTGCTTTTTCGAACACAGGATATTACAAAAATACTTCTAATTGGGAAAATGGTGTGCTGTACATTGATGAGTATCTTATTGCGAGTGACCAAGATGCTCTTTCTGGTGACTATGCAATAAAAGAAGGCACGAGGGTTATTGCTGATGTAGCTTTTATACTTTGTAAAAATCTTACGAATGTAACAATCCCAAATAGTGTAATAACTATTGGTCGTTCTGCATTCTATGCATGTGAGAATCTAGAAAATGTAGATATTCCAAGTAGTGTAACTACAATTGGTTCTTCTGTGTTTTCTGAATGTACAAGCCTTACAAATATAACAGTCGATAAAAATAATCAAAACTATTCAAGTGATGAATATGGTGTGTTGTTCAATAAGGATAAAACAACATTAATTGCATATCCACAAGGTAATGCAAGAAAGAGTTATGAAATTCCTGATAGTGTAACAAAAATTGATGATTATGCGTTTTATACATGTACAAACCTCACGAGTGTTGAGATTCCTGACGGGGTGACAACAATCGGATTAGTTGCGTTTTATGGATGCAAAAATCTCACGAGTGTTGAGATTCCTGACGGAGTGACAACAATTGAACAACAGACATTTTATGGTTGCACAAATCTTAAAACTGTTACAATTCCTGATAGTGTAACAATAATTGGTCAATATGCCTTTTATCGTTGTGAAAATTTAACATGTATTGAAATTCCTGCTGGTGTAACGGAAATTGATTCCGACGCTTTTTATAGTTGTAAAAATTTAACAAATATAGTAATGGCTAATAGCGTGAAAAAAATTGGGATTGGTACATTTGAAGGATGTTCAAGCTTGACAGATGTTTACTATATAGGTACAGAAGAACAGTGGAATGAAATTAATATTTCTTCGAGCTTTCACGGAAGTGACAATAATGACCTTATCAATGCAAATAGACATTATTGCGAAGAAAGAATAGAAAAACAGCCGACTTGTGAAGAAGATGGATATACAGCAGGCTTATATTGCACAGAATGTAAAGAGTTCGTCAAGGATGCACAGGTGATTCCTGCCACTGGACATAATTACAATTCAGTTGAAACAAATCCAACTTGCACAGAAACTGGTTACACAACATACACTTGTGCTTGTGGAGATTCATACATAGCCAATGAAACACCTGCAATAGGTCATAGTTATAATAATGGTGTTTGTGTAAATTGTGGTAAAGCTGATTCAACAACTCCAAGTGAACCAGATACACCTGACGAAGAGTTTTCAATCAACATTCAACGACCATCACGTACAACAATCCGCTATAAAGACGGCATTATTCTCCATGCTAATATTGAAGGTGAACTTCCTGAAGGTGCACAAGTAACTTGGTACGTAAGTAATGATAATTTTGATGGTGGATACCTTGATGATGGTATGAGTTGTGTGTTTGTATCTAAAAATAACGGATACACAACAATTTATGCTGTTATTGAAGATGCAAATGGAATTGAATTAGCTGTAGATAGCATTGAATTGCGTTCAAAGGCAGGTTTCTTTGATAAAATCGGTGGTTTCTTCCGTAGCCTTTTTGGAAGCACAACGATTTATGAATATTAAATAAAAACATAACAAAACGAGTCCGTAGGTAAACCCTATGGACTCGTTATTTTCGTATTATAAACTTTTACACTGCGCCTAAATATTCTTCAAGGCAAAGATTTTTTTCTTTCATTTCTGTTGCAGCAGTAACGCCCACATATCTCCAATGCCATGGCTGATAGATGATTCCTGTAATTTCAGTTTTATTTTCAGGATATCGGAGTATAAAACCATATTTATGAGCGTTATTAACAAGCCACTTATATTCGTTTGTTGAAGCAAAACCGGCACTTGCACTTATTACATCTATTGCAAGACCTGCGCCTTTTTCACTACATCCGGGTGCACCAACACGTTTTTCGGCATTTTGTATTGCTTCTTCTTCAGTTTGTCCCTGAGTTTTAAAAGCGTTTACCTTATCGTCAAATATATTTTTCTGACGCTGATAACTGTAATAACCTGAATAAGGTGTAAGAATAATATCTTCTTTCAAAGCCGCGTTGTACATTTTCTTATAGTTTTCGGCAACACGGGTATCAGCAACAACATTACTACCATCAACAACAGGTGCGGTGTCAGGAGTGAAGTATTTATCAAGCGGATAATTTTTGTTGATAAGTGTCAGTGACCATTTTTCACCGGTCAATTCTTCAGCAGGATTATATTCATCCCAGGATATCGGGTTGTTTGTTGAATCACCTTCGGCATTTTCACCGTTATCACCCGTTGCACCGGGGTCGGCAGGAGCTTCTTCCGGAATAGCAACATTGGTTGTAGCCACATCAATGGGAGCAGAATTATAGCTTCCGTCACGGCAGAATATCAAATATAATATTGAAAGAATACCTAAAATGGAAACAAGCGAAATGAGGAGGATTCCACGAATTTTTAACTGTCTTTTTTTCATACAACTTTCCTATCAGTTTTATTTTGTTATATATAGTTTATTCTTTTTTTGAGGGGATGTCAATATTTGCAAAAATTTTCAAAAATTATAGTGACTTAAAAGAAAAAATGTGATACAATACATTAGAATATCTTAAAATTTGGAGGGTTATGTCTTGAAAGCACATGAAAGCCACGCTCATTACTCATCTAAAGTTCGTGAGTGTACAAATTTTGCTATCAGAGAAATAAGAAAAGTATGTAAAGACATCGGGCCTCGTCCGGCAGGCTTTGAAGGTGAAGCAAAGGGTCAGGATTATGTTGAAAAACTTATGACTCCTATTGCTGATGAGGTAAGACGTGAAAAATTCACATTAAGTCCAAAGGCTTTTATGAGCTGGGTTATGATAGATGGCATTTTAGCACTTATTGCAGCAGTACTTGGAATTCTTTGCTTTGCATTACAGCTTCCTGAAACAGCGGAATTAGTAATGAAAATAGTTTCAATTTCACTGGTTGTACTTGCAGTATTTTTCTTGCTTGGTGAATTTCTTCTCTACAAGAAAGTGCTTGACCCTTTCTTTAAAAAGGAAGAATCCAGTAATGTTGTTTGTGTAAGAAAAGCAGCAGGTGAAACAAAGAGAAGAATTATCATAGGTGGTCACATGGATACTGCTTATGAATGGAGATATACATATCTTGGCGGACCAAAATTAGTTACAACAGTTGTTGTTTCTGCAGTTTTAGGACTTCTTGTGACACTGGGACTTTCAATTGCAGGTTTCTTTGTTGAGAATCACACAACAGAAATCGTATTGATTATCGTTCAGGCATTGATGATTCCTGCTCTTATTTCGGTAATGTTCTTTGTGAACTGGAAATTACCTGTTGATGGTGCTGCTGATGACCTTACAGGTGTGTTCACATCAATGGCTGCACTTCTTTATTTCAAGCACAACGATATTCGTCTTGAAAATACTGAAATTGTTGCTGTTTCTGTCGGTGCAGAGGAGGAAGGTCTTCGTGGCTCAAAGGCATTTGCAGAGGCTCATGGTGATGAGTATAAAAATGACGGAATTGAAACAATTTTCATTGCTCTTGATACTCTTCGTGACTATGATTTTATGGGAATTGTAACAAAAGATATGACAGCAACGGTTGCTCTTGATAAGCAGGCTTGTGCTCTTATGAAAAAAGCTTCTGAAAATGCAGGTGTACCTGTTAATTTTACAACAACACCTTTAGGCTCAACTGATGCAGCTGCAATGCAGCAGGGAGGAATAAAGTCTGTTGCATTTACAAGTATGGACCCTGCTCCTGCAAGATATTATCATACAAGAGATGATAATGTAAGTGTACTTGAGATGAAAACACTTGAAGATTCTCTTAAGGTAGTTCTTGAAACGGTTTTCTTGTTTGATGAGCAAGGACTCAAAGACAGTTATTAATTTCACCGAAAGGGGAAAATATAAAATGAAAAAGAATATTAAAAGAATTTTAGCAGTGATTTTAGCAATCACATTGCTTGCAGTGTCTTTTGCAGGATGTAGTACAACAGGAGTAAGCAGACCGGTTGCTGTTGAAACAAAAACAGATTTAGGTGATGTTTACTTTGAATTTACATACGGAGAGTTGAAAGAAATTCTTCCCGGTGACAAGCTTGCAACACTTTATGAAAATTTCAACAAGAAAACAGATGACAGAGTTGTTAAGCTTTCATATTATGAGCTTGTTTCAAAATATGGTTCAGAAGAATATTTTAATGACATTTTAGGTCTTATTTCTGATGAAGAATGGGCACAGTTTACAGGTAATCAGCAGGAAGTTCTTGACTATTTCAATGATATGATTAATGATATCAAAACAAATGGGACAGCAAGAGTTTCATACTATGAAGATTTCTGGGTTAACCATGGTGACGGTGTTATTTTCAAGTCAGAAGACGGAAAAGAGTTAGAAAATCAGGACAAATTCCGTGCAGCGTTCCGTATGTATGCTGATACAGCACTTAAAGGTGTCGGTTCATATCTTATGAATCTTTCACAAGAAGAAGCAACAGAATTTAAAGCTGACCTTACAAATGTTATTTATCCTCTCGGTGAAAAGACAGCAAGTACATTAACGCTTGCAGACCTTTATACAGATAAGGACACAAATACATTCCCGATTTATACATCTATTGTTCCTACAATGGTTCACGACCTTGATGAAGAAGGCAACAATGCAGAAGATGAAGACGGTGAATATATTTTTGTTCCGTCAGAGCTTTACAGAACAATAAACATTACTGTAAAACCTGAAGAAGCTAGTGTTAAAAAGGCTTTTACTGTTCGTGAAAAGGAAGGCATTATAGAGCATTTCAAGGTTGCAGAATCATATATGAAACTTAATTCATTTGAAATCGCTTTTGCACCTTGCAAAATTACAGCAGGTATTAATGCAGTTAATGACGAAATGGCATACACAACATACGAAAAGAACATGATTATTACTGCAAATGTTACTTTCACAGGTCCTTTAGCGGAATATGGTACAGTACTTGTTGAATTCCCTTGCACATCTTCTCTTACATATAATTTTGGTTGGCAGGTTGCAGAATAAACAAAAAGTTTAACGGTATCTGTACGTGATACCGTTTTCTTTTTATTGACAAGTTGTCTGATAAATAATAAAATAAATATATATGTTTATACTTGAAATGGGGTAAAGAAAAAATGAAAAAGGTTTTATCAATAATCCTAGCAATTATTATAGTAATTACTTCGTTGTCTCTTTTTGCATTTGCAAGAGAGGAAGAAATTGTACCTGTTGTTGTGCTTCAGGGCTATTCAGGACCAACACTCGTATATGCTGATGAAAACGGAGAGCCTATTATTGACCCTGAAACAGGTGATGTGGTAAAGGCTTGGCCTGTTGATTTCGCAAAAATCGGTGAACAGGTTATTGCGGCTTTACCGGGGATGGTAACAGGTAAGATTATGGGTGAGGATGCTATTGTTGAGGCTCTTGTTCCTATCGTTAAGGATACACTTATGCCACTTGTAATTCTTGAGGATGGCACATCCTGGCAGAATCTTACATACTATCCAAAGGGTGCTGCAGCTACTCAGGTTTCTGCTCTTATAGAAAATGATATGGAAGAATATATTCCGGAAAGTGTCTTTGTTGAAGAGGCTGTAAAACGAGTTGGCGCAGAAAATGTTTTTGGTTTTACTTTTGACTGGAGAAGAAGTCAGCTTGATTATGCAAAAGCAGTTGACGAGTATATTCAGGAGGTAAAGAAAATAACAGGTAGTGACAAGGTTGATATTATGGGACTTAGTCACGGCGGACAGTATGGTACAACATACCTTTATTACTATGGTCACAAGAATGATGTGAGAAATGCAATTCTTGCAAATCCTGCAACAGGCGGAACAACCTTTGTCAGCACAATTATGATGGAGGAATATGTTGACCTTGATTTAAAGAATATTATGAAATTCGTTGAATATTCTTTTGATTTGGAAGAGGATTTAGAATGGATATTTGACCTTCTTTCATTGGATAATATTATCGGCGGAATAAACAGAGTTTTACAGGAAGACAGAATTAATTACAGACTTTCTCAGTTACCGTCACTTCTTGATTTTGTTCCTATGGACAGATTCCAGGATGTTATTGAAAAAACAGGTCTTAATGCAGAGGATAACCCGAAGCTTTATTACGATACAGTTAAGTATCATAACGATATTCATTCAGGTACAAATCTTGCTGATAAATTTGCACAGTTACAGAAACAGGGTACAAAAATCGGTTACGTTGTCGGATGTGGATATACTGCACTCAGTAGCGTAGGAACAAATTCCGACTTTTTGATTGATACATATCTTAGCTCGGGTGGTGCTACCTGTGCTCCGTATGGAGAAACATTTGAAGCGGGGTATGTTCAGAAGGGAACAGTTTGCAGTAATCCAAATCATTATCATATTTCACCTGAATTTAATATTGATGCAACAACAGGAGCATTACCTGACAGTACATGGTATGTATCAGGACAGGGACATGGTCAGTATTTTAACGACCCGTACACAAGACAGATTGTATGTAATTTCCTTTGGGAAGATTTGAATACAGTTTTTGATGATGACAGATTCCCGCAATTCAACTATTCACAGAAGCATGCAGATAATATATACGTACGCTTCAACAATACTGACACAGGATATCATTCATCAAAAGATACTCAGTTGATTATCAAAAATCTTTCAAATACTTCCAAGATGCATATCTGGAAGGTTGATATTGAAGGCGCAGATGCAGATTACGCTTTTGAAATGAACACTGTTCTTAAAGTTGGTGATGTGCAGACAATAGAATTGAGTAATGTTTCTCCCGAAACAGCGGACAAGCCTTTCAGAGTTGTTGTGAAATATTCTATTGATAACACACAACGTACTTTTGTTGAAAGAGCATTCAGCTTTATTGCCGTAAGTGATGAGGAATTGGGAATTTACTCTCATCTTGTAAACAATCTGGCAGATGAAGAGGTTCAGCCTTCTCCTGAAGAACCTTCAACAGAACCAGAAGAACCTACAACAGAACAGGATGAGCCTACAACAGAGGTTCCTACACCAACACCTGATTCAGGTGAGTCAACAACCGGAAACGGAGAAATAACAGAAAATCCTGTAATACCAAATACAGATGATGTTATGTCAGGAATAACATTCTTTGCTATAGTAATTTGTAGTATGATTTTGATTGTGTCAGGTGCAATACTGAGAAAAAGAAAAATAAAAGAATAAATTAAATACAGGGACTGTCGGAAACTGCTCCGATGGTCCTTCTTTTTTATTTCTATTGCATTATATCCGTTGATTTGGTAAAATATATTATTATCTTTTCAGGCGGTGTAACGATGGGCTTTATCCCTTTTAATTCAAGAGATTTGTTTTTTAAAGATAAATTCGGAAGTGTTTCATCGGGTGAAGAAATACATCTTCGCCTTTGTATGCCACGCTCTTTTTGTTGTAGCAAGGCATTGTTTGTCATTCGTAGAGACGACGGACATTATGAAGAAAGAGAAATGTTCTGGGCCGGTATGTGCGGTGAAGATGCGGAATTTTGGGACATTCATACCACAATAGAAAAAGAAGGTCTTTATTGGTATCACTTTGATTACTGTTCATCTTATGGCAGAAGCTCTGTTTTGCAGACTGAAAACGGAATCGGTGGTTTTGCGGGAACACAATTTGCACGAAAAGATTGGCAGTTAACTGTTACTGAAAAGGATTTTACAACACCGGATTGGCTCAAAGGCGGAATTATTTATCAGATTTTTCCTGACAGATTTTATAATTCAGGGACAGAAAAGAAAAATGTTCCAAATGACAGAGTTTTGCGTGATGATTGGGGCAACGAACCTGAATGGCGACCAACTCCTGAAGGAAAAGTTCTCAACAACGACTTTTTCGGTGGTGACTTAAAGGGTATTCAGGAAAAATTGCCATACCTCAAGTCTTTGGGTGTGAATTGTATTTATCTTAATCCGATTTTTGAAGCACATTCCAATCATCGTTATGATACCGCTGATTATGGTAAAATTGACCCTATTTTAGGTACGGAAAAAGATTTTAAGAACCTTTGCAAAGAGGCAAAAAAACAGGATATTCATATAATTCTTGACGGTGTTTTCTCTCATACAGGTGATGATAGCGTTTATTTTAACAGAAAAGGCAGATATGATACATTAGGAGCTTATAATTCTCCTGAAAGTCCATACTATAAATGGTATAAATTTACCGAATATCCCGATAAATATCAGAGCTGGTGGGGTTTTGTAACACTTCCTGAGGTAATTGAGGAAGGCGAAGAATATCGTCAGTTTATTAACGGTAAGGGTGGAATAGTAGAAAAGTGGCTCAAAGCAGGTGCTGACGGTTTCCGTCTTGATGTTGCTGATGAATTGCCCGATATTTTCATCGACGAATTAAGAGCAAGGCTCAAAGAAACAAAAAAAGATGCGCTTCTTATGGGTGAAGTATGGGAGGATGCAACAACAAAGCACAGTTACGGCAGTCGTCGTCGATATCTTCTTGGTAGCCAGTTCGATTCAGTAATGAATTATCCGTTTGCAAATGCTATTCTCGATTTCTGTCGTAACGGCAAGGCGGAAAACTTTATGGAAACAGTTATGCAGATTGTGGAAAATTACCCGAAGCAATGCCTTGATGTTATGATGAATCATATAGGAACTCACGATACAGAAAGAGCAATTACAAAAATTGCGGGAGAATCCTGTGAATATCGTGACCGAAATTGGCAGTCAAGTCATTTTCTTGACGATGAAAAATATGCAAAAGGCGTTAAGCTTTTAAAATGTGCAGTTGCTTTACAATATGCTCTTCCCGGTGTACCGTCAATTTATTATGGTGACGAGGCAGGAATGCAAGGTTACAAAGACCCGTTTAATCGTGGTTGTTATCCTTGGGGCAAAGAAAATCAGGAGCTTGTTACTTTTTATAGAACAATGGGTGAAATCAGAAATAATAACAAGGTTTTCTGTGATGGCTTTTTCTCTCCTGTTTCAGCTATGCTCGGGTGTGTTGCTTTCCGTCGTCATAATGAAAATGGTGATGTTATGGTGATTGTGAATCGAAATGAGCACTCTATCACATATCGTTTGCCGGATTCACACAGAAAAGCAAAAACTCTTTATGGTGCTGCTGTTAATGATGGGAAAGTATATATTGATGCTTGTGATTTTGTAATCCTTTCCTTGTAAAAAACACGATAATGTGATATTATTTATATATTCGGAATATATGGTGGTTAAAAAATGACTAAAACATTTGGTTGCTTGTCAAAAAATCAAAGAATATTGTGGATTGTACTCCGTATAATTATTTTATGCTGGGGTCTTTATGGTCTTTTCCACGGTTCAGTTGTTGAATTTTTGGAAGCTATTTTTGCAATCATTTTTACTCACCTTTGGGATTTTTTTCAGATATTTGGAACAAAGTCCTTTATAATTGAGGTTGAAGCGTCAACTCAGACAATGCTTTCACTGTTCATATTTATTGGTGTTTGTGTAGGCTCAACAATTAATAATCGAACAACATTTGAACATTTTGACCTTGTAACACATTTTGCATCAGGTGTTCTTTCAGCATATTTTGGCTACGATTTTGCAAATATTATCTATCGTAAGCGTGGGGATTTAGGTCCTGCAATGTCATCTTTGTTTTCATTAACTTTTTCGTTGGGAATAGCAGTTGGTTGGGAAATATACGAATTCACAATGGATAGTCTTTATGGTATGACTCTTCAAAGAGGCAATACGGATACAATGATAGACTTTATTTGTTGCTCGGTGGGAGCAGTAATTACAATGCTTTTAGTTGCCTTTTCAAGAAACGGAATAATCGGCAAGAATAAAGAAGCAGTTAAAGAAGAAAGACGTCGCAAAAACGAAGAACGACTTTTAAAGGAAAAACTTTATAAGGAGTACCTTGAAACAAAGGGGGATTCCTGATGAAGAGGATATTTTCGTTTGCTCTGGCTGTGACTATTTGTTTATTGTCTTTTTCTTCCTGCTCCGGTCCTGCAAAGGTACAGGTAAACGGAACAAAAATAGATAACGAGGTTTATGCGTATTTTGACGATTTACATACAGGAAATAAGGATGAAATAAAAAAATCAATTTCAAGATATGTAACAATAAATTCAGAATTTCATAATAGAGGACTTAACCTTACTCCGGCTCAGAAATCAAGTCTTTCGCAAGAGGTTGATAAGCTGTGGCATTTATATGGTGTTCATTTTAAGAATATAGGTGTGTCAAAGCAAACTGTTTATAAGATTGAGTCATCTGATTTATATGAGGATGTTCTTTTTGAGTATTATTATGGTCAGGGCGGAGTGGAGCCTGTCAGTGAAGAGCTTCTGAAAAAATATTTCAGCCAGAATTATATTGCCATTTCCTATGCGACTGAATATTTATTCAATATTGATGAAAACGGAAATATGATTCCAATGACGGACAATGAAGAAGCAGTTATCATAGGTGCATTTACGGAAGCTGCAGAGCTTGTAAATTCCGGAGACGAAATTGAAATGACAACAAGCAACACGGTTAACAATGCCCTTATAAATTCTTCTTATGACGGCACTTTCCCAAGTGGCTTCTATAAAGAGGTTGCCAATATCAAAGTAGGGTCAGCGTCAACAGTTGTGTTGGGTGATTATGTTTTTCTTGTTAAAAGAATTGATGTTTTTGATGAGACATACAATTATTATAAAAAGCATCGAATGGATTGTCTGCGCGTGGCAAGAGGACAGGCTTTTGAGAATATGATTAACTATTGGTCACAGTTTTATGTTGTAATCTGACTTTAATGTAACAAAAAGGGCAGAATTTCTGCCTTATATATGCCTCCTTAGTTAAATGGATATAATAAATCCCTCCTAAGGATTAGTTGTGGGTTCGATTCCCGCAGGGGGTGCCATCTTGTCAGCGGTAATTGTGTGTGAACTCTGTATCTGTTGGCTGGAAAGATGGTGTAACCTACATTCACACGTGGGCGATTGTAAAGTGGGGTTCATTCCCCACCACCATACCAAAAAACCACAAGTTGCTTTTGTGACTTGTGGTTTTATTTTTTTCATAAATTATCCTCTTTTACTTTTTCATGCTTTATGTTAAAATTAATATGGTACGCAGAAAATATAATTCGATTGAGAGGATGTGATTATATGAAGCTTGTATTATTAACTGCTCTTGGAGTTGGTGGAGCGTCCGTTATTGGTGCTCTTTTTGGATTTGCTTTCAAGAAAATCAGCCATAAGTTCAGTGATATTGTTCTGGCTTTTGCTGCCGGTGTTATGCTTGCGGCATCTGTAATCGGACTCATTTTACCATCTTTGGAATATGGTGGTAAATTCTCTTTGCTCGTAACCATTGCAGGTGTTTTCTGTGGAGCATTGTGTGTGAATCTTATCGATAAACTTGTGCCACATCTTCACAAGCTGACGGGTATTGATATTGAAAATCATCCCGATACACAAAAACAGCTTAATAAGGTTTTGCTTTTTGTGATTGCGATTGCAATACATAATCTGCCTGAAGGTATTGCTGCGGGTGTTGGCTTTGGTACAGGAAACGTTACGGATGCCCTGGTTATTGCAGGTGGTATTGCTTTGCAGAATATTCCTGAAGGTATGGTGATTATTGCACCTATGTTGGCTGCGGGAATGAGTCACAGAAGAACATTTATTATTGCAATTATTACAGGTGTTGTTGAAGTTGTCGGTACATTGTTAGGATATTTTGCTGTTACCGTTTCAACAGCAATTCTGCCGTTTGCCCTGGCGTTTGCAGGTGGCACAATGCTTTATGTAATAAGTGACGAAATGATACCTGAAACTCATGCACACGGAAGTGAACGAGGAGCAACATATTCGTTGTTAGCAGGTTTTTGCTTAATGCTTGCATTCGATATATTATTAGGATGAAAACTATATATTAAGGAGTTTTAAAAATTATGATAAAGTATATTGGTGTAAATGACCACAATATTGATTTGTTTGAGGGACAGTATATTGTTCCGAATGGTATGGCATACAATTCATACATAATTGAAGACGACAAAATCGCAATTATGGATACTGTTGATGCTAAATTTAAAGATGAATGGTTTGAGAATATTAAAAAAGAACTTGGTGATAAAGCACCGGATTACCTAATTGTTCAGCATATGGAGCCAGACCATTCTGCAAATATTGATGAGTTTGCAAGAGTATATCCGAGTGCTACTATCGTTGCAACTGACAGAGCGTTTGTGATGATGAATAAGTTTTTCGGCACAGATTATGCTGACAGAAGACTTGTAGTAGGTGAGGGTGATACATTAAATCTTGGTGAACACACACTCATATTCGTTTTGGCACCTATGGTTCATTGGCCTGAGGTTATGATGACTTATGACAGTCACGAAAAAGCACTTTTCTCTGCTGACGGTTTTGGTAAATTTGGTGCGCTTGATGTGGAAGAAGACTGGGCTTGTGAAGCAAGAAGATACTACTTTGGTATTGTAGGTAAATATGGTGTTCAGGTACAGGCTGTGCTTAAAAAAGCAGCAGGACTTGATATTCAGACAATTTATCCATTACACGGACCAATTCTTAATGAAAATCTTGGATATTATCTTGATTTGTATAACACCTGGTCATCATATGGTGTTGAAAGTGAAGGCACATTGATTTGCTATACATCTGTTTACGGTAATACTAAAAAGGCTGTTGAGATTTTAGCAGAAGAGCTTAAAAATGCAGGTTGTCCAAAGGTTGTTGTGAATGACCTTGCTCGTTGTGATATGGCAGAAGCAGTTGAAGATGCTTTCAGATATGGAAAAATTATTCTTGCTACAACAACATACAACGGTGATTTATTCCCGTTTATGAGAGAGTTTATTAATGAACTTACAGAACGTGGATACAGAAACCGTAAAATCGGTATCGTTGAAAATGGCTCATGGGCACCTGTTGCAAAGAATAAAATTGTAAAAGCATTTGAACTTTGCAAGAATCTGGAATTTGCTGAAACTGTTGTTACAGTTCATTCAGCGGTAAAAGAAGATACAGTTGAACAAATCAAAAAGTTAGCAGAAGAAATGAAATAATGATTTGCAGGCAGGTTGTTTGACCTGTCTGTTTTTATATTTCAAATTATAATTTGTCGGGGAGCTTAATTATTAAAATGGATATGAATCGTAGGGGAGGATGCCCACATCGCCCCGCAGTCGGACAATAGCACACTTTAGAACGGGACGATGTGGGCATCGTCCCCTACAAGATATGTTGTTCTATATTAATTCCCCGACAAACTCCAATTT
>JAZSHP010000011.1:0-4491 GCA_045533355.1 Candidatus Fimenecus sp. | reverse complement strand
TTAAAAAAGAAAGAGATAAACCAAATAATTCCGCCCCAAAAACCAAACATAATAATAAAGCCGAGTATTGTTTCAAGCAATGTTGCATCGCTGTATTCTTCATCGTAGTTTTCGTAGTCGCTGCCTTCAAAGGCTTTGTCTTTTATAGTTTCAAAAGAGGCATCAATTTCTGTTTTGGGACTAACAATGCCTTTGTTCATTCTGAGCATTATAATCATTGAATTGTCGCCTTTGAGAGCAGATGATGTATAGGCATTAACCTTTCCGTCTTGAAACTCTACATATCTGTCATAGCCAAATCCCCATATACCTGCATTGTTTTCAGTAAGCTCCATTCCGTTTTGCAGTGTAATGGTTATATGTCCGTCTGTAGGAAAGGTTGACATATCAGGATTAATGAACATAAAGTTTGTTCCATCATAATCTGTATAACCTTTTATAAAATCTTTTACTATATATTCAATGGCATATCGCATTTCGCCATACTCTGAAATACCAAAGCAAAGCTCAACGCCATCATAAGTTTCATTGATTCCACATTTTTGTGACTTTTCGGAAAAGCCCCAATCAACATCCCAATCTTCTACAAATGTATAAGCTCCGTTCTTGTCCGATACCTTGAAATCGGTAATTTCAATGTCTTCTGTGTTAATCGGTATGTAGTTTTCCGTTCCTTCATCAAATGTGCCATTCCAGTTCTGAACGATATATGCGCTACCATCATCCCGTATGGTAACATCAATATCAATTTCAGATACATTGTTTTTGGCAAAGGCAACTGAGGAACACAGAATCAATACAAAAGGTATTGTTATCAGTATTTTCTTTATATGCTTCATAGGTTTTACCTCATGCTTGGCATATCTGCTTTTTTCTCTTCTGCTTCCAAATAATCACGGCTCTTGATACCAAGTACGCCTGCTGCAATTGATGTTGGGAACATTCTGATCGCACGGTTTAATTTGGTTACGCTATCGTTATATACAAGACGTGATTTTCTTACCATTTCTTCATAAGAATTTACACTGTCCATTGTCTTGATATAATTTTCGTTTGCTTTAAGTTCAGGATAACCTTCGGCAACCGCCATAATTTTGCCCATAGCTTCTGTCAACATATTTTCTTGTGCGTTTACATCTGCTGCTGTGCTTTTTGATGTGATGGATGTTCTCATTTTGATTGTGTCTGAGATGGTTTTGTACTCATGCTCTGCATATCCTTTTGTTAAATCCAAAAGGGCAGTAAGTGCATCCCATCTTGAAGAAAGCTGAACACCGATCTGGCTCATTGAATTGTTGATGTTTTCGTCCATTACAACGAGCTTTCTCTGTACTGAAATAAACCATAAAACCACGATAGCAATAATTGCTACTAAAACGATAATTGTCATAATAAATGACCTTAAAAATATAAAGTTTAATTTTTAACTTATTTAGATGTCAGGCGCTTTGCAAATTCCTTTGCCTTTTCCTTTCGCTTTTTATTAAGCTCAATTTGAAGGCATTTAGGGCATCTTGTGAGTGATTTCGCACGACTTCTTACCTGAGTCTGCCATGAATGACCTTTTTCACATTTCCACCATACGGGAACTGTGCTTCCGGAACTGACATTTTCGGGAGTAAAAGGCAGGTTTTTTTCATCATCCCATTCTTCCAACAAATACGCCTTTTTTTCCTTAATGCAATAATCTTTCAATGTCAAATGTATCACCCTCCACAACGTAAAATTTTAAACGAAAATTTTGTATTTCATTAACTCCTTTTGTCAATGATTGTTCTAAGCTTGCCTGTTCTTGCATTATATTCAAGATCTGACATCTTACACCATACAATTTCAGGCTCTGATACATCTTCAGCGTCAACTGCATCTTTAAGAAGAGGTCTTTGAGTATAGAGTGCATTTACAAAAGCTTCTTTGTCTACGGAGTCAGGGTCTGATACTGCTATTTTGAATGTAAATTTATCTTTCATATCATGGGTTACAATAATCTGATATGCATCATAAGTAATTGATGCACACTGGAGCACATCAGCAATATCCTGTGGTGAAATTGAGACATATCCTGCTTTTGCAGCCGTCTGTGCTCTGCCAAGCAGTCTGAATTTTCTGTCAGGAACTCCTTCAGGCTGTGTGTATTCTCCCATATCACCGCAAGGATAACGCACAAGCGGTATTAAGGTTTTAAAAAGAGAAGTAATATATATTTCACCGGGACGGTTCATTTCTGTAATGACTTCTCCTGTGTCCGGATCGATGATTTCCATAAGTGTAAGGTCACTCATTACATGATGCTCATTATATCCGCAATCGGTAGCATAATAACCAATAGGACCGCCGTCATTTGAAGCAAAGAATACCGAACGAAAATCAAGCTCGCGTCCAAATGTTTTGCAAACTCTTGCTCTCTGGTCGGGATAAAATGTTTCTCCCGCAAAATAAATTGTGTCAACAGCAAAACCCGTAAGCTTATGTTCATCTATATATGCTGCAATCTGTGTAATAATAGACGGAAGACCTGCTATACAATTTATCTGATGGTCAAGTATGGTTTCTGCCATTTCGCTGATTGCACCATTGCCCGAAATGTTATACATAATTGTCTTTGCAGGTGAAAAATAAAGCATACTGTATGTATATAAAAAGCTTGCATACATACCACCAGCATAAAAGAGGTTGGCAACCTTAGCACCGTTAGTAAGTCCTCCTTTTGGAAGAAGTGCACCGCAGGCTTCGCACATACCCTGCCATTCCTCCGCTGTATACAGAGAATATTTGGGGTCCCCTGTAGTACCTCCGCTTTTGAACACCTGTCCATCGGTTTGTTTTGCAGTTGCTACCTTTCCGCCGTGCTTATCACAGTTATCCCAAAAATTCTTCTGATCAATTAAAGGAAGCTGCTGTAAAGATGCGTTTTCGGGAATATCCTTATAAAGTTCCTTGTAATAAGGCGAATTTTCTCTTGCAAACTTAATAATTTCCTGTGGTGTATAAGTTTTATAGCTCATAATTATTTCTCCTTTTTATCATATCCTGATATATTAACAATATCGTTTCTTAACTCTTCAAATTCTCCTACCAGTACAAGCTTGTCGTAATCCATCTTATCACCGAGTAACATCTGCATAATAATATAATCTCCGTTTTCAGCTCCGGGAATAATTCCCGAAAGTGAAAATTCGCATTTTTTTGCAACCTCATAGGCATAGGAGCAGCTCTTTGAATTAAGACAAAGAACAAGTTCAATCATTTCGCTCTTTTGCTTTATGGCGTCCATAATAGCTTGTCTGAATTCCTTTTCAATGTCATTTCCTGCACTGCGAACAATGATTTTTGACATTTTAAGGGCTGTACTTGTTTCAGCAGACATTTCTGTAAAATCGTCTTTCTCATCACTTTGACATAAATCATATTTCATGCCAAGCCTTTCGTATATTTTCTGAACGAAGCCTTTGATTTCTTCAGGTACATAAATCGTACTTAAGCTATCCTTATCAAGAACTTTCACACTTACGCTAAGTCCAAGTCTTTCTCCGCCTTTATTATATTCGCTTTCTATTTCAGGATTTATATACGACATAAGAAGAGAAGTAGCCGTATAGCCGGCTCTTAAAAATGCTTTTTGTGACATTGGATGATATGTAACCGGTTGTCCCATAAGTGCACGAAATCCTTGCTGTTTTCCTACCTCATCACAATAATCCATAAATTTAGCAAACAAACCAAGTCCTCTAAATTCCTTTTTGATAACTACAGTAGAAACTTCAGGCATATTTTTATACAAATCAGAAAAAGCAAGTAAGAAGTGTCCGGCTGTCTGCCCGTGGTCATTCACGGCTAAAAATGACATTATTTCCTTGTTTTTAATAAGTGTCATAAATGAATTTACGTAATAAAGACGCTCATAGGAATATGAATAACCATATTCAGCGTAAATGCAACGAATGGCTTCAATTACATCTGCCTCCGAGGTAACAGGGCGGATTGTTATGTTTGTATCCAGCACAGCAGTTTCTTCATAGGGTTCAGGCTCAACAAAATTCAGAGGATTAAGTATCTTTTTACGAACAAACACTCTTTGCCCGTTATTCCCAAGCTTTTCCATACCAATTTCATCAACATAAATGCTAATCATATAATTACGCAGATCTTTTTTGTTTTCTGAAATTGTGCTTTTATCAAAAGAGAAATCCTGCCATCCCGGTATGCCTTTATCTCTAACTGAGATTTCAAAGAAATCATCCACAATATAAAGCTCAACAAATATCTCTCCTTCAGAGCCGGGATAAGAATTTTCAATTCTTTGTTTTAATACTTCAAGTGCAACAAACCTGATTTGCTGATATCTGCTTGCATCAATGGATGTGTGCCTTTGTACCAATGAATCTATAAAACTCATTACAGGGAAAATAAATCCTTTATCATTGGTTATCTCAAGCGATGCAAGTTTCCTTTTGTTCATAGTTTCAGCTCCTTTTAATGCAAATTCTGTTA
>JAZSHP010000175.1:0-13136 GCA_045533355.1 Candidatus Fimenecus sp. | reverse complement strand
GAGGCACTTCCTGGTCAGTTTGACCAGAGAGCAGACTCTGCAGCTCAATGTATTCAGATTATTTCTCAGGGTGATCACCCTCTTATCCGTACAGCAAAGGTTTATGCACTTTATGGTGCATTGACAGAAGCAGATATCGTTGCATTTAAAAATCACGTAATTAATGCTGTTGAGAGCCGTGAAGCATCTCTTGATTTACCTGAGACACTTTCAGCTCAGTATGCAGCTCCTGAAACTGTTGCTACTATTGATGGATTTATTTCAATGGATGAAGTTGCTCTTAGCACACTTCTTGATGAAAAAGGTCTTGCTATGGACCTTGATGACCTTAAGTTCCTTCAGGCATATTTCAGAGATACAGAGCACAGAGACCCAACTATTACAGAAATCCGTGTTGTTGATACATATTGGTCTGACCACTGCCGTCATACAACATTCTCTACTCACATTGACAATGTTCGTATTGATGACCCTGCAGTGCAAGAAGCTTATGAACGTTATCTTGCTGCAAGAGTAGAAGTGTATGGTGAAGAAAAAGCTGCTGCTCGTCCTCAGACATTGATGGATATTGCTACTATTGGTACTAAAACACTCAAGAAACGTGGACTTCTTCCTGAACTTGATGAAAGTGAAGAAATCAATGCTTGTTCAATTCATGTTACTGCAACAGTAAATGGTGAAGACCAGGATTGGCTTCTTATGTTTAAAAACGAAACTCATAATCATCCTACTGAAATTGAACCATTTGGTGGTGCTGCTACATGTATCGGTGGTTGTATCCGTGACCCTCTTTCAGGTCGTGCTTATGTTCATCAGGCAATGCGTGTAACTGGTGCCGGTGACCCAAGAAAAACTATTTCTGAAACTTTAGATGGCAAGCTTCCACAGCATAAGATTTGTCAGACAGCAGCAGCTGGTTATTCTTCTTATGGTAACCAGATTGGTCTTGCAACAGGTCATGTTGCAGAAATTTATCACGAAGGTTTTGTAGAAAAAAGAATGGAAGATGGTGCAGTAGTTGCTGCCGCTCCTGCTTATAATGTTCGTCGTGAACGACCAGCTCCCGGTGATGTTATTGTTCTTCTTGGTGGTCGTACAGGTCGTGACGGTATCGGCGGTGCTACAGGTTCATCAAAGAGCCACAATATGAAATCACTTACAACAATGGCATCTGAAGTTCAGAAGGGAAATGCTCCTGAAGAAAGAAAAATTCAGAGACTTTTCCGTAATGCAGAAGTTACTCGCTTAATCAAGCGTTGTAATGATTTCGGCGCAGGTGGTGTTTCTGTTGCTATCGGTGAGCTTGCTCCGGGTCTTCAGATTGACCTTGATGCAGTTCGTAAGAAATACGAAGGTCTTGACGGAACAGAAATTGCTATTTCTGAATCACAGGAAAGAATGGCAGTTGTTGTTGCAGATGAAGATGCTGATAAATTCATCGCATATGCAGAAGAAGAAAACCTTGAAGCATATCGTGTTGCTGTTGTTACAGAAGAAGAACGCATGGTAATGAAATGGAAAGGTAATGTTATTGCTAACCTTAGCCGTGCTTTCCTTGATACAAACGGTGCTGTTAAGCATACTGATGTTGCAGTTACTGAAAAAGACCTTTCTGTATTAAGTAAAGATATGTTTGGTTCATTACGCGAAATGGCATCTGACCTTCGTACAGCAAGCCAGAGAGGTCTTGTTGAACGCTTTGACTCAACTATCGGTGCAGGTAGCGTTGTAATGCCTTACGGTGGCAAGCGTCAGCTTACTCCTACTCAGTCTATGGCTGCTGTATTACCTGTTCTTCCGGGACAAGAAACAGACCAGGCAAGCGTATTCAGCTGGGGTTGTGACCCTGACCACCTTTCAGTTGACCCATATACAGGTGCTCATGCTTCAATTTATAACTCTGTTGCAAAACTTGTTGCAGCAGGTTGTGACTATAAACTTACATACCTTACATTACAAGAGTTCTTTGAGAGACTTAGAACTGAACCTGAGCGTTGGGGTAAGCCTTTTGCAGCTCTTCTTGGTGCATTTGATGCTCAGCTTGAATTAAATGCTGCTGCTATTGGTGGTAAGGACTCAATGTCAGGTACATTCCTTGATTTAGATGTTCCACCAACACTTATTTCATTTGCTATTGCTCCAATCAAGAAGCAAAATGTAATAAGCCCTGAATTTAAAGAGGCTAATCATCCTGTATACCTCTTTGGTGCAACTGATGAAAGTGCAGATAGTCTTAAAGCTACTTGGGATGCTTTCCATAACCTTTGTAATGAAGGTAAAGTTAAGGCTTCTTGGGCAGTTGAACACGGTATTGGCGAAGGTATTATGAAAATGTCTTTCGGTAATAATATCGGCTTTGCATCATCTGCTGAACTTAAAGAAAATTGGCATCTTGGTATGTATGGCTTCATTATTGCTGAGCTTACTGAAGATGTTGAAATTCCTGGTGTAATGAAGCTTGGTACAACAACATCTGAACCTGTAATTAAGCTTGAAGACGACAGTGCAACAATTGAAGAACTTTACAAGTTGCATACTGCTACACTTGAAAACGTTTATCCTACTAAGGCTAAAGAAGATAAAGGTGAAATTCCTACATATTCATTTGAAGGTAAATGTGACATTTCTCCTAAAAATAAGGTTGTAAAACCTAAGGTTCTTATCCCTGTATTCCCGGGTACAAACTGTGAATATGATTCAGCTCGTGCAGTTGAAAAAGCAGGTGCTGAGGCTGAAATATTCGTTATCAGAAATCTTACTGCTGAAGATGTTACAAGAAGTGTTGAAGGCTTCTCTGCAAAAGTAAAAGAAAGTCAGATGATTTTCATTCCGGGTGGATTCTCAGGTGGTGATGAACCTGATGGTTCAGCTAAGTTTATTACAGCATTCTTCCGTAATCCTGCAGTTAAAGAGGCTGTAACAGACCTTCTTGACAATCGTGATGGTCTTATGTGTGGTATCTGTAATGGCTTCCAGGCTCTTATTAAACTTGGTCTTGTTCCTTACGGTAAGATAATTGACACTGATGAAAATTGTCCTACACTTACATTCAATAACATCAGTCGTCACCAGAGCAGAATTGTTCATACTCGTATTGCATCAACAAAATCACCATGGCTTAGCCTTATGAATGTTGGTGATGTTGTAAATGTTCCGATTTCTCATGGTGAAGGTAAGTTCCTTGCATCACCTGAGCTTATTGCAGAACTTGCTGCAAACGGACAGATTGCAACTCAGTATGTTGACCTTGAAGGAAATGCTACATCAGATATTGACTTCAATCCAAATGGTTCACTTTGTGCAATTGAAGGTATTACATCACCTGATGGTCGTGTATTCGGTAAGATGGGACATAGTGAGCGTATCGGTGATGGTCTTTATAAGAATGTTCCTGGTGAATATGACATCCGTATGTTTGAAGCTGCAGTTAAGTATTCTAACAAATAATTTTACATTATAAATATAACCCAAGGTATAATAATCTTGGGTTATTGCTTTTATTTAAGGTATATAATATAATTATTAAGAGGTGAGTACTATGGCTGTAAGATTAAATGAAAATAAAGAACTTGTAGAAAAGGTAAAAGCAGGACTCAAAGCAAAGGACGGGTATTGTCCATGCAGATTACAAAAGCTTCCTGAATATAAATGTATCTGTGAAGAATTCAAACAACAAATTGCAGACCCTGATTTTGAAGGTTATTGTCATTGTAAATTATATTATAAGTCAAAAGAGTAAAGGCGTGGATAACCACGCCTTTACTTTTATTATTCCATATTATTTACATGATAACTCAATGTCATTAAACTTTCACTTAAATGAACATTTTCAACTGCAACATCAGGATGATTTACAGAAATATCATAATGACTGAAATTCCAGAAACCTTTGATTCCCAAGTCAACAAGCTGTGGTGCTAATTCTTCAGCTGCAGGACTTGAAATACACAAAACTGCAACAGAAGGGGAGTTTTCCTTGCAAAAATCAAATAAATCATCAATATGTCGTATTGGTAATCCGCGAAGCATCTGACCAACCAAAGCTTTGTTCTTGTCAAAAACACCGATAAGATTAAAACCTCTGTCTTCAAATGCCATATGTAATGCAACAGCTTTACCAAGATTACCTGCACCAATAAGAATTGCTTTTCTTGTTTTATCAACACCAAGAATTTTACCGATTTCATTATAAAGACTTTCGATATTGTATCCGTATCCTTGTTGACCAAAACCGCCAAAGCAGTTCAAATCCTGACGAATCTGTGATGCTGTAAATCCCATTTTTTGTGATAAATCTTTAGAAGAAATTCTGATAACGCCCTTGTTTTTCAATTCTCCTAAATATCTGTAATATCTTGGAAGACGTTTAATAACAGAGTTTGAAACGCCATCATTTCTAATCATAATAAACTCCTTTTATGAAAGCTTTTTAACAGTTTCCATAACATAGTCGCCAAATTCACTACATGTAGCTCCGTTGTCACGACCTGTAATTGTAAGTTTCTTTTCTTCAAACATACAGATATCAAGAGCTCTTTCAAGCTTGTCTGCAGCATCCTGTTTACCGATATGTGAAAGAAGCATAACTGTTGCACGAAGCATTGAACAAGGGTCAGCGTACTGACCTCTACCTTCACGCATCATACGAGGTGCTGAACCGTGGATTGCTTCAAACATAGCATATCTCTTACCAAGGTTTGCACTACCGGCAGTACCAACACCACCCTGGAATTCAGCTGCTTCGTCAGTAAGAATATCACCATAAAGGTTTGGAAGAATAAATACCTTAAAGTCTTTTCTTCTCTTTTCATCAATAAGTTTTGCTGTAGTAATATCAATATACCATTCGTCAGTAATAATTTCTGGATATTCCTTTGCAACTTCTTTACAGAGTCTAAGGAATTTACCGTCAGTTGTCTTAATAACATTAGCCTTATTGATGATAGACACTCTTTCTTTGCCGTTTCTTTTTGCATAATCATAAGCAATACGAGCAATTCGCTCTGTACCTTCAGTTGTTGTAACAACAAAGTCCATTGCAAGTTCATCAGTAACATTTACGCCCTTTGAACCGACTGCATATGCACCTTCTGTGTTTTCACGGAAAAAAGTCCAGTCAATGCCTTGTTCCTTAACCTTAACAGGACGGACATTTGCGAAAAGGTCAAGTTCCTTACGCATTGCAACATTAGCACTTTCAATGTTTGGCCATGGGTCACCGGCTTGAGGAGTTGTTGTAGGTCCTTTAAGGATAACATGACATTCTTTAAGTTCAGCAAGAACATCGTCAGGAATTGCTTTCATAACAGCAACTCTGTTTTCAATTGTAAGACCGTCTATTACTTTAAATTCAATTTTACCGGCCTTTACATCGTCAGCAAGAATATATTCAAGAACTCTTGCGGATTCCTTTGTGATGATAGGGCCGATACCATCGCCACCACATACGCCGATAACGATTTTATCAAGATTATCAAAATCAAGAAATTCTTTTTGTGACTTAATCTTTTCATTTCGTGCAAGTTGTTCTCTAACAAGAGCTTCAAACTTTGCAACTGCTTCTTTAATTTGATTTTCCATATTGTTTTCTCCTTAGAAAGATTCTTTAGTATAATTTAATAATCCACCTGCAAGAATAATATTCTTCTGACGCTGTGAAAAGTCATAATTGATAGCATATTCTTCATTTTTTGTTAAGTTAACAAGAACAGCAGGCTTGTTATTTATAATTGCATCTTTAATACCTTTTAGACTTAATTCGTCGCCCTGTGAAATCTTATCATAATCGTCTGAATCGGCAAATGTTAATGGAAGAATACCTGCATTAATAAGGTTTGCACAGTGAATACGAGCAAATGACTTTGTAATTACAGCCTTAACGCCAAGATAAAGCGGAACAAGAGCAGCGTGTTCACGAGATGAACCCTGACCGTAGTTAGCACCACCGATTACAATACCTTTTCCTTCTGCCTTGATTCTTTCAGGGAATGATTTGTCACAAACACCGAAGCAATACTGTGAAAGGAATGGAATATTTGAACGGTATGGAAGAATTTTTGCACCTGCAGGCATAATATGGTCAGTTGTGATATCGTCACCAACCTTAAGAACTGCTTTTGCTGTAATATCATCACCCATAGGTTCACTTGTTGGGAATGGTTTAATGTTAGGACCATACATAACTTCAACAGCTTTTGCTTCTTCAGGAGTTGCTGGCATAGCAACCATATTATCGTTGATGATAAATTCATCAGGAAGAATGATTTCAGGGAATTCACCTAAATCTCGTGGGTCAGTAAGATAACCTGTAATAGCAGATGCTGCAGCAACTTCAGGGCTTACAAGATAAATGCCTGCATCAGCCGTACCTGAACGGCCTTCAAAGTTTCTGTTAAATGTTCTGAGAGAAACACCGGCGGAATTAGGGGACTGTCCCATTCCGATACAAGGTCCGCATGCACTTTCAAGGATTCTTGCACCAGCATCAATCATATCAGCAAGTGCACCGTTTTGTGAAATCATATTAAGAACCTGTTTTGAACCCGGTGCAATTGAAAGGCTAACCGCAGGATTAACTGTTTTGCCTTTAAGAATTGCAGCAACCTTCATCATATCAAGAAGAGATGAGTTTGTGCATGAACCGATACAAACCTGGTCAACTTTAATTTTGCCGATTTCAGTTACAGATTTTACTCTGTCAGGCATATGAGGACATGCAGCCATAGGTGCAAGTTCAGATAAGTTAATTTCAATAATTTCATCGTAAACAGCATCTTCGTCAGCTTTGAGCTCAACCCAATCTTCTTCACGTCCCTGAGCCTTTAAGAAAGCCTTTGTAACATCATCAGAAGGGAATACTGATGTAGTAGCACCAAGTTCAGCACCCATATTAGTGATAGTTGCTCTTTCAGGAACTGAAAGTGTAGCAACACCTTCACCACCGTATTCAATGATTTTACCAACGCCACCCTTAACTGTCATAATACGAAGAACTTCAAGGATTACATCCTTAGCAGCAACCCAAGGACTAAGTTTACCTGCAAGGTTTACTCTTACCATTTTTGGCATTGTGATATAATATGTACCGCCACCCATAGCAACAGCTACGTCAAGACCGACTGCACCCATTGCAAGCATACCAATACCACCGCCTGTAGGTGTATGGCTATCTGAACCGATTAATGTTTTACCCGGTTTACCAAATCTTTCAAGGTGAACCTGATGACAAATACCATTACCAGGTCTTGAAAAACGAATACCACGCTTTTTAGCAACACTTTGAATAAATCTATGGTCATCTGCATTCTCAAAGCCGGTCTGTAATGTATTATGGTCAATATAAGCAACTGAAAGTTCAGTTTTTACCTGTTCAATACCCATTGCTTCAAGTTCAAGATATGCCATTGTGCCAGTTGCATCTTGAGTTAATGTCTGGTCAATTTTAAGACCAACTTCACTGCCTGGAGTCATATCTCCACTCACAAGGTGAGATTTTATAAGTTTTTGTCCGATTGTCATACCCATATCTGAATCACTCCTTGGACTTTTTCATTTTTTTAACAATCTTTTATAATTCTATTATATTGTTATATATTTGTCAATATAATTATATATAAAATAAATGATTTTTTAACAAAATATTGATATTATCATTTTGTTATGATACAATATTTAGAGATTTGACAAAATATTCTTTATTATTTTTTATAGATTGGAGAGAGAAAAATGGATGTATTAAAAGCTATAATTCTTGGAGCCGTTCAGGGCATAACTGAATTTTTACCAATTTCAAGTAGTGGGCATTTATCGTTGTTTCAACATTTCTTAGGAGTTGGCGGAGAAGGTTCGTTGCTTTTTTCGGTGCTTCTTCACCTTGGAACTTTGATGGCGGTATTTATTGTTTTTCATAAGACTATTTTTGAGTTGATTATTGATGCTTTATCTTTAATTAAAGATATATTCACAGGTAAATTCAAATATAAAGCTCTTGAAGGAAAAAAAAAGATGCTTGTTATGTTTGTATTCTCTTGTTTTCCACTTTTACTTTTATTAATACCTGTTGGAAATGATATGAAGCTTATGGATATCTTAAGTGGATTTTCTGAGGATAATGATATTTTAGTTGAAGGAATTTGTTTTATATTTACCGGAATTCTTTTACTTACATCAACTTATATTTCAAATAAAAAGAAACTTATCAGAAATGTTAATACTGCTGATTCTTTTGCAATTGGATTTGCTCAGGTATTAGCAGCTGGTTTTCCCGGAATTTCTCGTTCAGGTTCTACAATTTCAACTGGTATGATTTGCGGTGTATCCAAAGAAAATATGGTTGAGTATTCATTTATTCTTGGAATTCCAGCTATTCTTGTTGCAAATATTGTTGAATTAAAAGATGCAGTTGATATGAATGCAGAATTAGAGTTTTTACCAACTATAATCGGTGTTGTAGTTGCAGCTGTCGTTGGTGTTGGTTGTATTAAACTTTTACAATGGATTTTAAAAAAGGATATGTGGAAATACTTTGGTATTTATTGCTTAATAATTGGTGTTGCCACAATAATTTGCAGTATTTTAGGATTATAATTTTGGAGATGTAAAAATGGCTCAGCAAAAAAAGAAACCAATAGCTAATAACAGTAAAAAAAGAAAAACAGCCACCAAAAAAGGTGCGAAAAATATTGTAGTTAATAAACAGTTAGTCGCAATTATTTTATTTGCAGTTTCAATACTTTGGTTTTGTTTAGCAATTATTGACGCAGAAAGTATCTGGGGATTTTTCCGAACACTTACTTTTGGATTTTTTGGATTTAGTACATTTATTTTTCCTTTAATTTTACTTTTGATTGCAGTTTTAATTGCAATGGATAAAGATAATAACAAGGTTTACTCAAAACTCATTCAAGCTACTATTATCGTTACGCTCGTTAATAGTATCGTACATATTGTGCAATGTAATCCTGACAATGGTTATTTTATTGCTATGAAAGAAGCTTATAATTATTTTGCTATTCAAGGTAATATGCTTGGTGGAGGAATATGGGGCGCTTTGTTTGGCGGCTTAATATTACTTATCACAGGAGGTAGTAAACTTGCAGCTATTATTATCTTTGTAATAACTTTGTTTGTTGTTGTTATGATTCTTACTGGACTTACTCTCGGGAATTTGTTTAACGGTATTTCAAAACCTGTTAAAAAAATTGGTGAGTTTACTGGTGAAAGAATTAATGAATATAATGAGAAAGCTGAACAACGTAACCAGACAAAGGAAAAACGCAAAAAGGAATTTAATCTTGATGTTGATTTAGGACCATCACCGGTTGAAAACAATGAACCTATATTTTCGGATGATGTTTCTGAGGATGATATTAGTTATAATTTTGTTCCTGAGACCGAAATTTATAATGAAGATAATGATACAGAAATAGTTGTTGAAGAAGTTAAAGATGATAATGTTATAAATCTTGATGATATCATTAACAACGGAATTGTTAATGACGATTTTGAAACTCAACAAGATGAGTCCGACGATGAAATCGAAGAAGTTGAAGAAGACGAATATACAGATGAAGAATGGAACGAAGAACCTGTTAAAAAGTATATTATGCCTTCTATTGATTTGTTAAATCTTCCTAAAAATCTTAATTTAGCTGACTATGAAAACGAACAAAAAAATAATGAACGAAAATTGATTGATACACTTAATAGTTTTGGTGTATCAACAAGACTCGTTGGTGTTTCTAGAGGTCCTTCTGTAACTCGCTATGAAATTCAGCCTGCAGCAGGTGTTAAAATCAGTAAAATCACAAATCTTGCTGATGATATTGCATTGAATCTTGCGGCATCTGGTGTTCGTATTGAAGCTCCAATTCCTAACAAAGCTGCAGTTGGTATTGAAATACCAAATAAAAGCCGTCAATCTGTTACTCTTCGTGAAGTTATTGACCAACAACAGTACAAAAATGCAAAATCTAAATTAACTGTTGCATTAGGTAAGGATATTACTGGTGAATTTGTTTATTCAGACCTTGTTAAAATGCCACATTTACTTATTGCTGGTACAACCGGTTCAGGTAAATCTGTTTGTCTTAACTCCATGATTGTAAGTATTCTTTATAATGCTACTCCTGATGAAGTTAAACTTTTGATGATTGACCCTAAACAGGTTGAATTTACAATTTATAACGGTATACCTCATTTGTTAGTTCCTGTTGTTTCTGACCCTAGAAAGGCATCAGGTGCTCTTGCATGGGCTGTTACAGAAATGCTTACAAGATATAAGACGTTTTCTGAAAACAGTGTTCGAGACATTTCCGGTTATAATAGCATTTGCGAAAGTCAAGGCAAAAAGAAAATGCCACAGATTGTTATCTTCATTGACGAGTTATCAGACCTTATGATGGCGGCACCAAACGAAGTTGAAGATTCAATTTGTCGTCTTGCTCAGATGGCTCGTGCTGCTGGTATGCATCTTGTTATTGCAACACAAAGACCTTCTGTAGATGTTATTACAGGTATTATTAAAGCAAATATTCCAAGTAGAATTTCTCTTTCTGTTTCATCACAGGTTGACTCTCGTACTATTATTGACTCAGTTGGTGCTGAAAAACTTCTTGGTAATGGTGATATGCTTTATTATCCTGTTGGTATTCCTAAGCCGATTCGTGTACAAGGGTGTTATTTATCAGATAAAGAAGTAGAAAATGTTGTTAGCTTTATTAAAAATCAGGAGAAGACATCTTATGATGACGATGTTATGAAAGAAATTGACCGTAACGCTGCTCAGACAGGTTCAAAGAAAAAGGATGCATCTTCATCAGGTGATGATGCTGAAAAAGGTCCTGCAGATGAAATGTTACCAAAAGCTATTGAGGTTGTTATTGAGGCTCAATCTGCATCTACAACCTTACTTCAGAGAAAACTTAAATTAGGTTATGCTCGTGCTGCAAGAATTATTGATGATTTAGAATCAAGTGGAATAATAGGCCCTTATGAAGGAGCGAAACCTCGAAAAGTTCTTATTACCAAACAACAATGGTATGAAATGAATGCTTTAGCTCAAGGTGGAGCAAACAAGGATTACAGTGAAAATGAAGAGGGTAGCAGTGAAAAATAATCAGTTTTTACCAATTTCAAAAGAAGATGTTATTTCCCGAGGCTGGGATGAAGTTGATTTTGTTTATGTATCTGGTGATGCATACGTCGACCATCCTAGCTTCGGCGTGTCCATAATTACAAGAGTTCTTGAAAATGCCGGTTTTAAGGTTGGTATAATTTCTCAACCGGATTGGAATAAGAATGATTCTTTTAAAGTTTTTGGTAAACCAAGACTTGGTTTTTTTGTTTCTTCAGGAAATATTGATTCAATGGTTGCTCATTATACTGTTGCTAAGAAAAAACGTAGCACAGATGCTTATTCTCCAGGTGGCAAGATGGGCTTAAGACCTGACAGAGCAGTTATTGTTTATTGTAATAAAATTCGTCAAATTTATGGAGATATTCCTATTGTTATAGGCGGACTCGAAGCTTCGTTGCGTCGCTTTGCTCATTATGACTATTGGGATGATAAAATCAGACCATCTATTTTATTTGATTCAGGTGCTGATTTAATATCCTATGGTATGGGAGAAAAACAAACTGTAGAAATTGCAAAAAGACTCAATAACGGAGAAAGCATAAAGGAAATTACTGATATTAAAGGTACTTGTTATGCTGTTCCGGTTACTGAAACTCCATATACGGGTGTTGAATGTCCTTCTTATGATAATGTTTTAAATTCTAAAAAAGAATACGCTATATCTTGCCGTATACAACAGGATGAACAAGACCATATCAGAGGTAAAAAAATTAAACAGCGTCACGGTAAAATGATGCTTGTTCAAAATGAACCTATGACACCTCTTACAAGTGATGAGCTTGATGCTGTTTATGAATTGCCGTACACAAGAACATATCATCCGATTTATGAAAAGGATGGGGGAGTACCGGGAATTCTTGAAGTACAGTTTTCCATCACTCACAACAGAGGATGTTTTGGTGCGTGTAATTTTTGTTCTATTGCATTTCATCAAGGGAGATATGTTACTGCAAGAAGTAAGGAATCAATTTTGAAGGAAGCAAAGTTGTTAACCGAATTAGATGGTTTTAAGGGTTATATTCACGATGTTGGTGGACCTACAGCAAACTTCAGAAGAACTTCTTGTGATGTTCAATTAAAAAATGGTTTATGTAAAGGTAAAAAATGCCTTGCACCAAAGCCGTGTCCTGCTTTAGTATCAACTCACGAAGAATATATTGAAATACTCCGTGAGTTACGAAAAATACCTAAGGTTAAAAAAGTATTTATTCGTTCTGGCATAAGATATGATTATATGCTTTGTGATAAAAATGACGCGTTTTTCAAGGAACTTGTTCAGCATCATGTAAGTGGTCAATTAAAGGTTGCTCCTGAACATTGTTCGGCTACTGTTCTTGATAAAATGGGAAAACCTTATATTCAAGCATATAAAGAATTCTCAAAAAAATATTTTAATTACACAAAATCTATAGGTAAAGAACAATATCTTGTTCCATATCTAATGTCTTCACATCCGGGAGCTACATTAAAAGATGCGGTTGAACTTGCAGAGTTTATTCGTGATGAGAAACTTCATCCGGAACAAGTTCAGGATTATTATCCAACTCCTGGTACAATTGCTACTGCAATGTATTATACAGAGATGGACCCGTATTCATTGGATAAGATTTTTGTTGCAAAAACTCCACACGATAAAGCTTTACAACGTGCTTTGATGCAGTATTTTATTCCTAAAAACTATGATTTAATATATGAGGCACTTAAAAAATCCGGAAGAAATGATTTGATTGGAAATTCTTCAAAATGCCTTATTAAACCTAAAAATAATGACCGATTAAAAAATGATAATAGGAATAAAAGAAATGAGAAAAACAGAAATAAAACTATACATAGGAGAAAAAAGTAAATTTAAAATAATTGTACAAAGTATACTTGATTTTTATTATAGCCTGTTTAAAAAGAAGGTCTTGGCTAATGTTATTTTGATTTTCGATCTATAATAAATAGTTTTTAGTATACTGGATATAATTGGAGTCTTTTCGTGGAGACAATTTTTTAC
>JAZSHP010000132.1:0-2864 GCA_045533355.1 Candidatus Fimenecus sp. | reverse complement strand
ATTATATAAGATATGTGTTAGAGTGTGTTGATTTTTTAGCGATATCATTAAAACACTTTTGCATTTATAGCCAGCACTTTTGTATAACAAATGAAAACGATTGACAAATTCTTCTTATATTGTTACAATGTAGAAAATTATTGAAAGGCAGGTGGACAAGATGACAATGATGATTAACACAATGAATCGGAGAGCCGTTTTGTCCGTTTGCGATTGATGTAATTTATATCTTTCTGTGAATTGCGGCATCTCCGTTTCGGAGGTGCCTTTATCATTTAATAGGGGTATTTAATGAAAAAAGTTATTATAATCGGTTGTCCCGGTTCAGGCAAAACAACCTTTGCAGAAAAACTTAATAAACTAACGGGATTGCCGTTATATTATCTTGATGCTATATGGCATAAGCCTGACAAAACTCATATTCCAAGGGAAGAATTTGACCAAAGAATATCAGAAATATTTGTAACACCCGAATGGATAATTGACGGCAATTACAACAGGACAATTGAGATGCGTCTCAAAGAGTGCGATACAGTTTTTCTTTTTGATTTACCGACAGAAGTTTGCTTACAAGGAGCAACTGAGCGTATCGGTAAAGGTCGTTACGACTTGCCGTGGTTAGAAAAAGAATTAGACCCCAATTTTGAAAGTTTTATCAAAGAGTTTTCAAAGACAGCTTTACCCAAAATATACGAGCTTCTCGATAAGTACGGAGAAAACAGAAATATTTTTATTTTCAAATCAAGAGAAGATGCCGATGAGTACCTGAAAAACATAAGGTGATAAAATGAAAATTATCAACACTTGCAACAGAATAAAAGCGCTCTTTACAAGTGCCTTTGACATGTCTGCATGGAGAAAATATGCAGGCGAAATATCAAAAGAATTGCCGTCAAAATGTGAAAATGATGCAAAAGATTATGATTTCAAAAAGGACGTTCTTCCTGTTCTTGAAACCGCATTGAACGCAGATAAAATTGATTTTGTGAGTAAGAATTTTCAGATTGTTGTTGACACTCTGAATGCCAACCTTTCAAAGCTTTTTGATGCAGAGCCCGATATAAATATTATTCTTTATCTTGGTCTTTGCAACGGTGCAGGTTGGGCAACTACGCTTGACGGTAAGAATACCGTTCTTCTCGGAATTGAGAAAATTATCGAGCTTGATTGGGGCGACGAAACAAATATGCATGCCTTGATTCTGCACGAAATCGGTCATCTGTGGCATAAGATGAACGGCCATTTGTATATACCTGATTTTACAAAACGAAGAAAAGCCATTCAGCAGCTTTATCAGGAAGGTGTTGCTATGGTTTGTGAGCATATTCTTTGCGGTGACGATGAGTTTTATCATCAGGATAAAAACGGTTGGCTCGATTGGTGCCGTGAAAATGAAGCTGAAATCAAAAAGGAATATCTCCGTCGTCTTGACGCCAAAGAAAGTGTTCAGGACTTTTTCGGTGATTGGTGTTCGTATAACGGATATTCCGACGTCGGATATTATCTCGGTTGTCGGTTTGTCAAGTATCTTATGAAATCACATTCGTTAAAAGAAATTGCAAACTTTTCGTATATAAAGATTAACAAGGAATTTAAAGATTACGCCCGACAGAGGTGAATTATGAAACTGATAAATTACGGTATGCCCACACTGATTGAAACAAGCACGCTGGAAGAATGTGCGAAATTGTGTGCGGAATTGGGACTTGATTTCATTGAACTAAATATGAATATGCCTCAATATCAGCTTGATAAAATTGATGTGGATTATTTCAAAAGTATCGCTGACAAATACGGCATTTACTACACCATTCACCTTGACGAAAATCTAAATGTCAGCGATTTCAATTCCTATGTTGCTCAGGCTTACTCAAAAACTGTTGAAGATACAATTAAAATTGCAAAACAGCTTGGTGTCAGAGTGGTTAATATGCATATGGCAAAAGGCGTTTATTTCACCCTGCCCGACAGAAAGGTTTATCTTTTCTCGGAGTACAAAGAGCAGTATCTAAAAAGTATTATTGCGTTCAGAAATATGTGTGAAAACGCTATCGATGATGCCGATATTAAAATCTGCATTGAAAACTGCGACGGATACGAGGATTTTCAGAAAGAAGCCATTGAATTGCTTTTGGAAAGCAGGGCTTTTGCTTTGACTTTTGACGTGGGACATAATCACGGCATTGGCGGAACGGACGAGGAATTCATTATGAAACACAAAAACCGTCTGTGCCATATTCATCTGCACGATGCAGAAGGCAAGAAAAATCACCTCGCACTCGGTACGGGTGAAATGGATATTGAAAAATATATCAGTCTTGCAAATGAACATAATTTCCGTGTGGTTTTGGAAACAAAGACTGTTGACGGATTAAAGCAATCTGTGGAGTGGTTGAAAGGATATACAAAATGAAACTGATATTATCATCCTGTGATTTCAGAAATGAGAAATCGCAGAAAGTGATTATGGATAATCTGCCTTATTCTATAAACAAGTGCAGACTGCTATTTATACCCAACGAAAAAGCAACGGAAGAAGCTGTTTCAGGTGATGTATATTATGACCGTATGCAAGAATTTGGATTTGTAAAAGAAAATGTTTATGTGTTTGACCACAACAATCCTGACAAATTCAGAAATCTTAATATTGATGTTATTTAGATAAGTGGCGGAAACACTTTCGGAACACTTGATAAAATCAGAAAAAGCAACTTTGATATAGATATAATCAGATATGTAAAATCAGGTGTTGTTTACATAGGTGGCAGTGCAGGTGCTCATATTGCTTCAAAGAACATTAAACACGTGGAAAACTACGACGAAAACATAGTGGGTTCAACCGATTATTCGGGCTTGGGTTTGTT
>JAZSHP010000185.1:0-54174 GCA_045533355.1 Candidatus Fimenecus sp. | reverse complement strand
GTATGTGTTTCGTATATTTTTTCGATTTTGTCACTCTTGATTTCGAGCAACTTACTGTAAAGCTCTTTTCGTGAGTCAACAACTGTTTTAATGCAGTTATCAATGTAATCAGAATGTGAGAAAAGCACTTCACCTAGAGCCTGTGAAACTGAATTCACATTATATGGTGACTTAACTGCACGGATTACATTTGTAAGAGTCTTATTTGCCACAGCAAAACCAAGACGAAGTGCTGCTGAGCCCAATGCCTTTGAACAAGTCTTTAAAATAATAAGATTATCGTAATTCTCAAATTCACCTAAAAGACTTTCATCACCTGCAAAATCCATATATGCCTCGTCAAGAACAACGAGTGAATCAACACTGTTTACAAGCTTTCTTACATCATCTTTTGTAACGATTCTTGATGTTGGATTGCAAGGATTTGAGAAAATCACGATTCTCACATTTTCTTTCTTTGCAAGTGCGATTACATCATCAACATTTACATCAAGATTTTCGTCTTTCTGATACTTTACACTTTCACATTCTGCAATTTCAGCATAAAAACGATACATTGAGAAGTCAGGTTCAAGAGTTAAAATCTTGTCACCCTTCTGCAAAAACGCATTCATTATAACTGAAATAATCTCGTCAGAGCCATTACCTGCCGTTACACATTCAGGATTTACATTGAAATAATCCGAGAAACCTTTAAGGAGTTTTGTTGCCATTGGGTCAGGATAACGATTCAACGCAGAATTTCTTAAAGCATCTACCATTTCGTCTTCAATTTCTTTTGGAAAAGTGAGAAATGACTCGTTGGCATCAAGACGGATTTCATATGTACCGCTGATTGGCTCATATGGTGTTAAATTTTTTACTTTTTCGTTTAACTGAAACATTATTAGTCCTCAAATCTAACTTTGATTGAATTTGCGTGAGCTGTTAAGCCCTCTGTTTCTGCAAGAGAAACAACCTTATCTTTGCATTCACGAAGTGCATCTTCTGTATAGTAAATAAAACTTGATTTTTTAATAAAACTGTCAACTGACAATGGTGAGAAAAATCTTGCAGTACCACTTGTTGGAAGAACGTGGTTAGGACCTGCAAAATAGTCACCCAATGGTTCAGGAGAATAATTACCAAGGAACACGCTACCTGCGTTATCCATTCTGCCAATATATTCAAGTGGGTTCTGGACACACATTTCAAGGTGTTCAGGTGCAAGTCTGTTTGCAAAGTCAACAGCCTTGTCCATATTATCACATATGATAATTGCACTATAATCCTTGAGAGATTTCTCGATAATCTCTTTTCTTGAAAGAGTTGCACACTGACGAGCAAGTTCACTCTTTGTATCTTCTGCAATTTTTTCACTTGTTGTAATAAGAATTGCAGAAGCCAATACATCGTGTTCAGCCTGACTCATAAGGTCAGCAGCAAGGAATTTAGGATTTGCAGTTTCGTCAGCAACAATCAAAATCTCACTTGGTCCTGCAACCATATCAATATCAACTGTACCATAAAGAAGTTTCTTTGCAGTAGCAACGAAAATATTACCAGGACCAACAATTTTGTCAACCTTGGGAACAGTTTCTGTACCATAAGCCAATGCTGCAACTGCCTGTGCACCACCCATTAAGAACACTCTGTCAACACCTGCGATTTTTGCAGCAGCAAGAATATCAGGGTTAGGTGTACCATCCTTTGCAGGTGGAGTTACCATTACGATTTCCTTAACACCTGCAATTTTTGCAGGAATTGCATTCATAAGAACACTTGATGGATATGCAGCTGTGCCACCAGGTACATAGATACCAACTCTTTCGAGACCACGCACACGCTGTCCCATAATTACGCCATTTTCCTTTGTTGTAAGCCAACTCTGTTGTTTCTGACGAGCGTGGAAATCACGGATATTTTCGGCAGCATCTTCAAGTGCTTTTACAAAGAATGGGTCGCACTTTTCAATTGCCTTGTCAATTTCTTCTTTTGAAATTTCTGCTTTTTCAGGTGCTTTACCGTCAAACTTGATTGTGTACTCAAGCACGGCTTTGTCACCATTTGCTTTTACATTTTCAAGAATGTCAGTAACGGCAAGAGTTACCTTTTTGTCAACCTCGCCACTTCTTTCTTTAAGTTGTGCGATAAGAGCTTCATCAGCCTTACCGTCTGCAAAAACTGTATTTATCATATCATTCACCCTTTGGGATAACCTTTTCAATTTCTTCAAGGAACTTGTCAATTTCCTCACGACGAAGTTTCATACTCGCCATATTAACAATTACACGTGCAGAAACAGGCATAATCTTTTCTTTCACTTCAAGACCGTTTTCCTTAAGTGTTGTTCCTGTTTCAACAATATCCACGATACCGTCAGCAAGGTTAAGAAGTGGAGCCAACTCAACAGAACCTTCGATTTTAATAATCTTTATATCCATTCCCTTGCCTTCAAAATATGCCTTTGTAATGTTAGGATATTTTGTTGCAATTCGTTTTGTGTTGAATCCGTCATAGAAATCAACACCTTTTTGTGTTGCAAGTGCGAAATCACATTTACCAAGATTCAGGTCAGTCATTTCGTAGAAGCTTTTTCCGTTTTCTACGATTGTATCTTTACCAACAATACCGATATCACATACACCGTGTTCAACATATGTAATAACATCGGCAGCTTTTGCAAGGACAACCTCATAATCACCTGCTGTGAGAATAAGGCGTCTGCCTTTGTTTATAAGTTCATCACAATCGATGTCCATTTTCTGGAAAAGCTCAACACTTTTCTTTTCAAGTCTACCTTTTGTAAGGGCTATTCTTAATTTTCTCATAATATTTCCTCCCTTACAGTATCACCAATTATGCAAATCTTTTTAATACCTTTTGCAGCTGCATATTCCTTTGTTTCTTCGAGAGTTTCAAAGGTGCTGTTTTCACAGTAAACACCATCTGCACGAAGATTTTTTGAATATTCAAGTGCTTTAACTACAAACTCTTTTTCACCAAAAACAATAATTTCAGGAACTTTTTCTTCGTCGAGTTCATTTCGAGAAAGCATAACTGATGCCAACGCACCTGTTTCAATACCAAAACCAGTGGAAGGCATATCTCTGCCGAATTCAGCACCAAGGCTATCGTAACGACCACCTGAAACCACTGAAATACCGCTACCTTGAAGATAACCTTTAAAGATAATACCGGTGTAGTAGTTTGTACGATTAACAAGGCTTAAATCAATAACGATTTTGTCAGAAAGTCCTGCTTCACACAAAAGCATATATAATTCTTTCAGGTAATCAAGGCTCTTTTGACCTTCTTCACCCAAATCAATCTGCTTTGCCTTTTCGATAACCTCTGCACCACCGAAAAATCTTGGAAGATTACGTATGCAGTCAGTTACATCATTTTTACCGATTTTATCCAAAATGTTATTGAGAGAAACAAAATTTCTGCTTTCAACACAGTCATAAATTGAGCTCACGATTTCGTCACTTACATTAAGTTTTTTACAAAGCTCCTTAAAGAAACCTGCGTGACCGATTTCAAGCTTAAAATCAGCAGAAGTACAATTTTCAATAGCCTCAACAGCAGTTGTTATAACTTCTAAATCTGCACGAAGTCCATAAGCACCCATAAGCTCGATACCACTCTGTGTTGCTTCGTCATTTCTGCCTGTAAGATTCTTCTGTCTTACAAAAACATTCTGATTATAATAAAGACGAAGAGGAAGACGAGCGTTCTGAAAACGAGTTGACACAAGTCGTGCAATAGGAAGTGTTGAATCAGGTCTTAAAACAAGTAATCTTCCGTATGAATCAGTTAAACTATATAAATCTTCGGGATTATAACCTGAACTTTCACGATTGAAAACATCGAAAAATTCGATAGTAGGTGTCATTACCTTTTCATAACCCTTTGATTTAAAAACAGAGGAAAGTCTTTTTTCTGCACAACGGATAGCTCTGCTTTCCATTGCAAGATAGTCTTTTGTTCCCTCGGGAGTAATTTTTGAGTAATTTTTCATTAGAAATAAGTCCTTTTTATTGTTTTTGCTTTAGTGTGCTACTATGCTACCATAATAAAGTGTGCAAGTCAAGTACAAAATCACACAAGTTTGTTAGAATCCAAAGAAGGATATTTGTGCAGTTTCAGGCATATCACCAAATGCACCTATTTCCTTAAGCGCAGTAACAACAGCACTTGAAGCACCTGTCTTTGCTTGGAAATCGTCAACCGAAACAAAAGTTCCGTCACTTTCATCTCGTCTTCTTACAATTTCATCAGCAGCCTTTTCACCTACACCTGACAAAGCAGAAAACGGCATTCTGATTTTTCCGTCTTCTATGTAGTAAACGCTTGCACGTGATTTATAAATATCAACAGGAAGAAGCTCTACACCTCTTGCCATCATTTCATTAACAACCTGAAGTGCTGTAAACTGGTCTTTTTCTTTTGTGGTCATTGGCTTTCTGTCCTTTGGCTCTGCATTAAGAGGTCCGTGGAGTTCAACCATTTTTCTCTTAACTGCATCCCTACCCTGACAAACTGTAACAGCATCAAGGTCACCACCACGAACAGTCAAGAATGCTGTGTAATATTCAGTAGGTTTATAAATCTTGTACCAACCAAGACGAAGAGCAGCAATAACATAAGCCGCAGCGTGAGCCTTAGGGAACATATACTTGATTTTACGGCAGGATTCCATATACCATTCAGGAACATTACATGCTCTCATTGCTTCTTCAGCACCCTCTGGGAAACCGACCTTTGCAACTATACCTTTACGGGTTTTTTCCATAATATTGAATGCAAGACCGGAATCAAGACCCTTATGCATAAGGTAAGTCATAATGCTGTCACGAGTACCGATAACATCAGAAATTGTACAAGTACCATCTTTAATCAGTTCCTGTGCATTACCAAGCCAAACGTCAGTACCGTGAGAAAGTCCTGAAATCTGTAAAAGGTCGGAGAAACATTTTGGTTGTGCTTCCATAAGCATACCACGAACAAAGTCCGTACCCATTTCAGGTATTGAAAGTGTACCTGTCTGTACACTGATATCGTCAGGTGTAAGCCCTAAAGCCTCAGGGCTTGTACAAAGACTTACAATCTTAGGGTCACAGACATCAACATCCATAACAGGGATTCCTGTCATATCTTCAAGATGTTTATAAAGTGTCGGCACATCATGGCCGAGAATATCAAGTTTAAGAATTGTATCATGCAAGAAATGGAAGTCAAAGTGAGTTGTTTCCATATCCGATGATGTATCGTTTGCAGGGAATTGGACTGCAGTAAAGTCGTAAACATCAAATTCATTAGGCACAACAACCATACCGCCAGGATGCTGACCTGTTGTACGCTTGATTCCTGTACAACCCTTTGTAAGTCTGTCTTCTTCGGCACGGGTTACAACTCTGCCTCTTTCATCAAGATACTTTTTAACATAACCATAAGCAGTTTTATCCGCAACAGTTGCGATAGTACCTGCTTTAAACACGTGGTCACGACCGAAAAGTTCTTCTGTATATCTGTGAGCATTACCCTGATAATCACCTGAGAAGTTAAGGTCGATATCAGGAGCCTTATCACCATGGAAACCAAGGAATGTTTCGAACGGAATTTCGTGACCGTCACGCACCATAGGAATATCACAATGAGGGCAGTTTTTAGGTGGCATATCAAAGCCTGAACCGTATTCACCGTGAAGGAAGAATTCACTGTGTCTGCATTTTGGACAACGATAATGTGGTGCTAATGGGTTAACCTCGGAAATACCCGCCATTGTAGCAACGAATGATGAACCAACGGAACCTCGTGAACCGACATGATAACCATGTGCTTCAGAGTCCCAAACAAGTTTCTGTGCGATAATATAAAGAACCGCGAATCCGTGCTTGATAATTGATTCAAGCTCTCGTGTAAGTCTGTCAGCAACATACTCCGGCACTTCTTCACCATACCAATCCTTTGCTTTTGCCCAACAAATGTCACGAAGCTCTTGTTCTGCACCCGGGATTGATGGTTGGAATGTACCCTCCGGAATTGGTCTTACCTGTTCAATCATATCTGCAATTTTGTTTGTATTTGTAACAACAACCTCAAAGGCTGTATCTTCACCTAAATATGAGAATTCCTCGAGCATTTCGTCGGTTGTCTTGAAATAAAGTGGTGCCTGGTCATCGGCATCATCAAAGCCTTTACCTGCCATAAGAATTGCACGGAATTTAGCATCCTCAGGGTCCATAAAGTGAACGTCACCTGTTGCACAGACAAGTTTTCCCAGTTTATCACCCAAATGGATAATCTTTCTGTTAATATCACGAATATCCTCAAGAGTTTTAATTTTGTTATACTCTTTATTTCTGTCAGGATTTTTCGCATTAGGGTCTGAATGAGAAGCAATCATAAACATATTGTTTCCGTCAGGCTGAATTTCAAGATAATCGTAATAATTTGCTATTTCTATAATTTCTTCATCACTTTTTTCGAGAAGGATTGCCTTTATAAGCTCACCGGCTTCACAGGCAGAACCAAGAATTATACCCTCTCTCAATTCATTAAGCTTTGAACGAGGAATACAAGGTCTTGTGTGGAAATATGTAGTATGCGCAAGTGACACAAGTTTATATAAATTCTTAAGACCAACTTTGTTCTGCACAAGAAGGATAATATGGTATCTTGGCAGCTTTTCCCAAGGTGTTTCAGGCTCTCCAATATCATCAATGAGGTAACCTTCCACACCATAAATAAGCTTAATATCGTCCTTGCCTTTACCTTTCATAGCATCAGGATAACCCTGAACATTACCATGGTCAGTAATGGCAATAGCAGGGTGTCCCCAACTGATTGCTCGTTTAACAAGCTTATCTGCACCTGTCATACCATCCATATCGGACATATTTGTATGAAGATGTAATTCAACTCTTTTCTTTTCAGCATTATCCTTTTTCTTTATCTGAGTTACAGTATTTACAGCAGTAGCAGAAATAATATTTTCACCTGAATATTTATCAAATGTGACTCTACCATAAACAATTACCGTTGTACCTTCACTCAAAGCAGAAAGAAATGATTTTGCATTTGCACAAGACTCAAAAATCTTTACTGTATATGAATAGGTTTTATCTGTAATGTTAAAATTGATAATATTGTTTTTTCCATCTCGTGTTGTTCGCACATCAAGGCTGAAAACCTCACCCCAGACAGCAACCGCACCACTTTCAATTGAAACATCACAGAGCTTTTGCAAATTCGCTGTACGGATAAGATTTCCGTAGATAGGCTTTTGTGTTTCAAGATAAAGCGGAAAACCATCTTTAACTACATGAGGTTTTGGCTCATTGGACTCAGAATATGTATCAGGAATATTTTTCTCACGACGAATTTCTTCATCTGCTTTTTTCTGCATACTGTCAATAGCCAGCTCAGTATCAAAATTTTCTTCCTGAACAAAGGTTACTGTAAATTCAACGCCGAAGATACCCTTTATAATTCTTTCAATTTCCTTTTCACAGTTTGCAGAAAGAAGGATATCTCTACCGCCCTTTTTAAGGGATATTTTTAACTCCTTGCCAAAAATTTCATATTCTGCACTGTTAAAATATCCGTTTGCAACTACCACTTTATCCCTGAGAATTTCCACAACCAATGGCATATATTCAGTCAGGAAGCCTGTTCTTGTTTCATCACAAACAATCTCTATATTAACACCAACAGCCCCTGAAAGTTTACTTTCAAGAGCCTTGATTCTATCTTCTTCAATTTTTCTGTAAGGCTTTATAGTGAGCTTCGCGCTCATTTTCTGCTGCGATACCGAAAATCTCACAATATCTGCATAAGCAATATCCATATTGTAAGCGCAATCAAAAAACTCACCAAAAAGTGATTTTACTATTGCCATATAAATTTCACCGTTATATCTTTTCTATCTCTTTCAATAATTCGTCTACTATTTCGTTTTCGTTTACTTTTTTAAGCACTTCACCATGTTTGAAAATAACACCACAACCGTCGCCACCGGCAACACCGATATCAGCTTCCTTTGCTTCGCCGGGTCCGTTAACAACACAACCCATTACCGCAACTTTGATTGGTTTGTCATAATTTGCAAGTGCTTTTTCTACCTTTTCTGCAAGACCGATAAGGTCGATTTTTGTTCGTCCGCAAGTAGGGCAAGAAACAATCTGTGCGCAGTCAGTTTTAATTCCTGCTGCCTTTAAAATATCGAAACCAGCCTTAACCTCTGTTACAGGGTCATCCGTCATTGAAACTCGAATGGTGTCTCCGATACCGTCAAGCAAAAGTGAGCCGATACCGATACTTGATTTTACAAGAGCCATATTATGTGTACCTGCTTCTGTAACACCAAGGTGTAAAGGATAATCACACATATCGGCAACAATACGATAGGCCTTAACCATTTTCTGAACATCTGATGATTTAATTGAAACAACGATATCGTTAAAATCAAATTTTTCTAAAAGTCCTATATGATACATAGCACTTTCAGCCATAGCCTCGGGTGTAGGAGAACCATATTTTGCAAGTAAATTCTTTTCAAGTGAACCCGAATTAACACCGATACGAATAGGCACATTATGAAGACGACAAGCATCTGCAACCGCTTTTACTTTTTCGTCATCACCGATATTACCGGGATTGATTCTGATTTTATCAACTCCTGCCGCAACGCTTTCCAAAGCACAACGATAGTCAAAATGAATATCAGCCACAACAGGAATATTAACTGCATTTTTTACTGCATAAAGAGTTCTTACAGCTTCTTTATTAGGAACAGTAAGTCGGACAATCTGACAACCTGCTTTTTCCAATTCAACAGCTTGTCTGACATTACCATCTGCATCCTCAGCAATAACATTGAGCATTGACTGAACTGCTATCGGATTGTCTCCACCGATTTTCACATTTCCTGCCGTTACAACACGACTTTTTCTGCGTTCTATCATAATAACACCTTTAATTTCTTATAAGATTCACAATATCGTTGAAGGTTACCGCCACCATTAAAAGCAGCAACAATGCAAGTCCTGCACCATGAATATAACCCTCATATTTAGGATTTATCGGTTTTCTGCGAATACCTTCAATAATCAAGAAAAACAATCTGCCACCATCAAGTGCAGGTAATGGTAAAAGATTGAAAATACCAATATTTATTGATACAAACGACATCAATGTCAGTGCAGAAATAAGATTTGCCTTACTCTCCACTGCCGAAGATGTAACATCAGCAAGTATATTCACAGTACCGACAGGACCTGATAAATCAGAAAGTCCGAACTTGCCGGTTACAAGGTCAAAAAGACTCAACCACACAAGTCTGCCAATAGAAGCTGTCTGTTTAACTGCTGTCGAAACTACATTAAAAAATGTTGTTTCCTTGCCAAGTATTACAAAATCATAAGAAATGATTGTATATCCGTCTTCCTTCTGAGTTTTGAATGTTACTCCCTCAAGGTCAACCTTTTCACCATCACGACGAACAACCATATCAAAAATTCCGTCGTCACTTCTTGTCATAAGAAAAGAAATGTCCATATCAGAAAAAACCTTATGGCCATCGATTTCCATAATCTGGTCACCGGCTTCAAGGCCTGTCTGATGACTTATTGCATTCTCTTCAAACTGAAGAATTTCAGTTGTACCAACCAAATCATCCATAGCAAGACAGGTTGCAACAATTACAACACCCAAAATCAAATTCATTATGGCTCCGGCGGCAACAATAATAATCTTCTGCCAGACTTTTTTACGGTTAAACGCATTTTCGTCTGAACTTTCTTTATCTTCACCCTCCATGCTTACATATCCGCCAATCGGAAGAAGACGAAGAGCATAAGTTGTTTCACCCTTCTTTTTCTTGAAAATAGCAGGACCCATTCCAAGAGCAAATTCATTGACCTTTACTTTAAAAAGCTTTGCAAAAGTAAAATGTCCCAATTCATGTATTGAAATAAGAAGTCCGAAAAATAAAATTGCTACTAAGAAAGGCCACACCTTTGACCAAATTTCCAAAAAATCACTGCTTTCTAAAATTACTGTTTTGCATATTTAATTACAAGTTCTCTTGCAAGAACATCTGCATTATAGACATCATCAACTGTATAAGTATCCACCTTTGGTGCTTCGTTCATAACCTTTTCAACTAACTCGGCAATCTGCAAAAAACCGATTTCACCTTTTCTGAACATCAGATTTGCCTGTTCATTAGCTGAATTTGCAAATGCAGGATAAAGTCCGCCACGTGTAATTGCCTCACGACAAATATCCATACATCTGAATGTTTCATAATCAGGCTTATAGAATGTCAATGTACCCAATTTAGTCAAATCCAACTCACCTGTAAGTGATTCAATTCTTTCAGGGTATGTAAGTGCATACTGAATCGGAATTTTCATATCAGGAAGTCCCAACTGTGCTATTACCGCATTATCATCATACTCAACTGCGGAATGAATTATACTCTCCCTGTGAACAACGATTTCAATTTTTGAAGGATGAACATCGAAAAGCCATACTGCCTCAATAAGTTCAAGTCCTTTATTCATCATTGTAGCAGAGTCAATGGTTATTTTTTGTCCCATACTCCAGTTCGGATGCTTAAGAGCGTCTGCAACAGTTACTTTTTCCAATTCTTCTCTTGTCTTACCAAAGAAAGGTCCGCCACTTGCAGTAAGAATAATTCTCTTTAACGCTTTGTTGCTTGGTTTCCCCTGTAAGCACTGGAAAATCGCAGAATGCTCCGAGTCAACTGGAAGAATATCCACACCCTTTTCCTTTGCATTCGTAGTTACAAGAAGACCACCTGCAACGAGAGTTTCCTTATTGGCAAGGGCAATTTTTTTATTTGCATCAATTGCTGTAAGTGTCGGCTTAAGACCTGCCATACCAACAACTGAGTTGATTACAGTATCGGCTTCGTCAACTGCTGCACACTCACAAACACCTTCAATTCCTGAAAGAACTTTTATGTCCATATCAGAAACTCTGTTTTTGAGCTCTTTCGCTGCATTTTCGTCAACCAATGCAACTACTTTTGGCTTGAATTCACGGATTTGTTCTTCGATTAAATCCACGTTTGAATATGCCGAAAGCGCGGACACAGAGTAACCGCACTTTCTTGCTGTTTCAAGGCTCTGAGTACCGATTGAACCTGTTGAGCCTAAAATACTTAAATTTTTAGTCATTTTATATTGACACCTCAAAAATATTGAACACTGCGTAGAATGCAGCACAAACAAATAAAATACTGTCAAAACGGTCCATTATTCCACCGTGTCCCGGAATAAGGTTTCCGAAGTCTTTAATTCCGTAATTACGCTTGATAAGTGATGCTGTGAGGTCACCACACATACCTACAACAGAAAGTACTATTGAAATAAGCACTATTGCAAGGTAATTATGAACAGGATTTGCAAAGATGAGATTATCATAAACAGCATAAAGAATGACATCCGCAAGAATACATCCTAATACACCACCGATTGCACCTTCAATTGTTTTCTTAGGACTGATTTTTGGACAAAGCTTGTGCTTCCCGAGAAAACTGCCTGTAAAATATGCAAAGGTATCTGTAAAGCAAGCAGAAAAGAGAAGGAACAAAATAAGGAATACTCCATGAGCAGTTGTATATTCTCTGTCAGGATAATACTTTGCAATATCACGGAAGAACATAAGTCTTGAGAATGAATATGGCACCAACAAGGATGATACTATAACAAATGCAATTTGCGAAAACTTTGTCTTTTCATGATTATGAAGCATCATGAAGCACAACAAAAGAATATATATCACAAGCAAATATTCTGTTTTAAGATTGATTCCTTCTATCTCTTGCAAATAATGTCCGTATTCATAATACAACGGAAATATACTGGATACTGCTACACTGAGAATCATAACCGGCTTGTTTTCAATCCCACAGGAACGATTCAGTTCATAGGTTGCCATAAAGCATAAAAACATTGCAAATGCCAAGAAAAACCACGTGTGCATAAACACAAGTGCAGAAATTCCCAATGCAGTCCACAAGAGACCAAATACTATTCTTTTTGCCATAATTCGTCCTCTTTCAAAATGATTTAATACTAAACCCCACCAAATCGTCTGTTACGTTTTTCAAACTCTCTCAATGCTTCGCAAAGATTTTCTTCGGTAAAATCAGGCCAAAGCACATTTGAAAACCAAAATTCTGAATAAGCTGACTGCCAAGTAAGGAAGTTGGACAATCTGTATTCTCCACTTGGTCGGATAATAAGGTCAGGGTCAGGATGATTTTTTGTATAAAGATGGTCAGATATTACATCTTCTGTAATTTCCTCCGGCAAAAGCTCTCCGTTTTTAACCTTTCGAGCAATTTCCTGAACTCCCTGTGTAATCTCGTGACGTCCGCCATAGTTGATAGCAAGATTTAAAATAACCTTTGTCTCATACTGAGTTCCCTGTTCAATCTGTTCCATAAGTGCCTGAATATCTTCAGGAATTCCCTGACGGTCACCAATAAAACGAAGAGCAATTCCTTTTTCACGGTTTTCTTCTTTGCGTTCTTCCGCTTCCTTCAGATACTCTCTGAACAACTGCATAATTGCATCCACTTCTTCTTGCGGACGCTTCCAGTTTTCAGTTGAAAAGGCATAAAAGGTCATACATTTAACACCGACATCTGCCGCAAATTCACCGATTTTACGAAATGTCTTTGCACCCTCTATATGTCCTTTATATCGTGGTAAATTTCTTTGTTTTGCCCATCTGCCATTACCATCCATAATGATACCGATATGCTTGGGCAATACTGAAAATTGAGGTATATTCTTTTCCATCACATTCTTAAAATAAGCAAATCAGGGCGGTTTTATCCGCCCAAATTTGATTATATCTCCATAATTTCTTTTTCTTTTTTATCAGCGATTGCATCAATTTCTTTTACGAAATCATCAGTAATTTTCTGAATCTTTGTTTCTGCATCCTTCTGGTCGTCCTCAGTGATTTCACTGTTTTTCTTCATAGCCTTGATTTTATCAATTGCATCACGACGGATTGAACGGATAGCAACTTTAGAGTCTTCAGCAGTTTTGCTTACATCCTTACAAAGAGCCTTTCTGCGTTCCTCAGTAAGTGGTGGGAAAGTAAGACGAATTACCTTACCGTCATTCATAGGATTAATACCGATATCAGAAGCCTGAATAGCCTTTGAAATAGGATTGATTGTTGAAACATCCCATGGCTGAATAACAAGAATTCTGCCTTCACTTACTGAAACAGCAGCCATCTGCTGAATTGGTGTAGGAACACCATAATAATCAACCTGAATTTTATCAAGAACTGCAGGTGTTGCACGTCCTGCTCTCATACCTGCAAAATCTTTTTCAAGAACAGAAATTGTCTTGTTCATTTTTTCTTTCATTGCGTCAAATACTGTATTCATAATGTTTCTCCTTTATGTAAAATTCTTATTTCTCGTCAACAACAATTGTACCTACCACTTCACCCTTAACAGCTTTAACCATATTTTCAGGCTGCTGAAGATTGAAAACAAGAAGTGGGATTTTATTATCTCTGCAAAGAGAAGCAGCAGTGCTGTCCATAACTGCAAGTCCCTTACTGAGGATATCCTGATGTGTGATAACATCGTACTTGATTGCATCATCAAAACGATTAGGGTCTTTGTCATAAACGCCGTCAACATTTGTTGCCTTAAAGATAATATCAGCATCAATTTCTGCTGCACGAAGAGCAGCTGCAGTGTCAGTTGAGAAGAATGGGTTACCTGTTCCGCAACCGAAAATTACAACTCTGCCCTTTTCAAGGTGACGCTTTGCACGATGGCTGATGTATGGCTCTGCAATCTTATTCATTTCAATAGCTGTCTGCACTCTTACAATTACTCCTAACTGTTCAAGAGAATCAGCAAGAGCTAATGAATTCATAACAGTTGCAAGCATACCGATATGGTCAGCTCTTGTTCTGTCCATATCACCACTTGAACGTCCTCTCCAGAAATTACCGCCGCCAACAACGATAGCAACCTCTGTACCCAAATCCGCCATTTCCTTGATAGCAGAACAAACGCTGTTCACTGTATCAAAATCAAATCCGTGTTTTTTGTCCCCGGCAAGCACCTCACCGCTGACTTTTAAAAGCACTCTTTTATATTTTGGTTCCATAATAAAACACCTCCGTGGCAATCCATTTCACCGATTACCATATTTAGTATATTTTACATTAAAATCGACTTTCTGTAAAGAGTATTTTTCAATAAAATATACCTGAAACAAAGTGGATATTGACTTAAACCGACAAAAGTTATATAATCAGTACGGCGAATTTCTATACACTGACAAATGGTTAGTGTTATTTTTGAAAAATAACGAGGTGTTTCTCTTGTCAAATTTTCCTTTTGACTTGGAAAAAATTTGTGAAATGTTTTCCCTTAGCGGCAAGTTCACAGGATATGAAAAAATCAATAATGGTCACGTTAACAGTACCTTTACTTTAATTTTTGAAGAAAATGAAAATGTTGCAAAATATGTTCTTCAAAAAGTTAATACAGAAGCTTTTAAAAAACCCGAAGAGCTTATGAGTAACATCGTAGCTGTTACAAGCCACATCCGTAAAAAAAACGAAGAAATGAATATTCCATGGGCTGACCGTGGTACACTTACTTTCCTTCCTTGTAAAAACGGTAAATATTACTTCATAGATGAGGACAATAATTGTTGGAGAATGTATAACTTCATTGATGATGTTTACACTTGCAACTCTATTACTGACGCTCAGGTTTTCTCCAATGCAGGTGTTGCATTCGGTAATTTCCAGAATGTACTTGCAGACTTTGACGGTTCAACACTTTTTGAAACCATTGAAAAGTTCCATAACACAGCTTCTCGTTTTGAAAACCTTAAAATCGCTATTGAAAAAAATGTTTCAGGCAGACTCCACAATGTTAAGGATGAAATTGATTTCGCATTAGCTCGTGAAGCAGATACTCATGTGCTTGTTGACATGATTGACGAAGGCAAGCTTCCTTTAAGAGTTACTCACAATGACACAAAACTCAACAACATCCTTTTTGACAATGTTTCAAATCAGGGTATCTGTATTATCGACCTTGACACTGTTATGCCGGGACTTTCTCTTTACGATTTCGGTGATAGCATTCGTTTTGGTGCTAACACTGCAGCTGAAGATGAAAAGGACCTTTCAAAGGTAACTTTGAGTCTTCCTCTTTACGAGGCATATGTTAAAGGATATCTGAGCAGTGCAAAGGACGCTCTCACAGACCTTGAAAAAGAGTTACTTCCTTTCGGTGCAAAGATGATGACCTACGAATGTGGTATCCGTTTCCTTACAGACTATCTTAACGGTGACATTTATTTCCATATTGCTTATCCTGAACACAATCTGGACCGTTGTCGTACTCAGTTTAAGCTTGTTGCAGAAATGGAAGAAAAAATGGAACAGATGAACGAAATCACAAAAAAATATTGCTAAACAACAATCAAGGGACCTTCCGAAACGGAAAGTCCCTTATTTTTTTAACTCAATTTACCGAACAAGCCCGGAATGTATTTTTTTACTATAAAAATTACTCTCGCAAGAGAAAGACAGAGAAAACTACTCTTTGTTTTAAGCACCTTTGCCATAATTCCGATTAAACCATTCCCTTTCATATATGGGGAAAGTTTTTTGTATCGGTCGCCGTTGAAAACCTCTTCTGCAAACCTCTTCCTCTGTTTGTATGTCATATTTGCCCGTTTATCACAATTCCTTTCAAACGCAGAAAAAAGGTATCGTGTATATCTTAATGCAAGAAATTCAAATTTCTCCTCATTGAGCATTTCCCAATACTCAAATTGCGAATACATACGGTCAATTTTAACCATTATATCCTCATAGTAAGTAGGAATAAAGCTTCCTGTTTTGCTTCCCACATGTTTAACATAATGATATGGCGCAAAATTAAGGATATTGCAGCTTTGTGCATCCATAAAAAAGTCAATGTTAAAAATAATATCCTCATTGAATTTCATCTGTGGAAAGGTTGCTTTCGATTCTCTCAAATATGAAATATTGTACATTTTGTTACAAGGATATCCGTATAAATCAAGTGCTTCCAACATCGGAATTTCATTTCTCAGAGATTCTTTGTCCTTTATAATTTTGTCATCATAAACAACCTTTTTCGTGTCTGTAAGCTGACCCTTTCCGTCATAATATTCTTCTATCAGGCCGAAAATCACAACCTGACTCGGATTTTCTTTAACAGAATCAGCAAGAACCTCAAGCATATTATTATCAAAATGGTCATCGCTGTCAAGAAAGCAGAGATATTCACCATTCACCATGGTCATAGCAGTATTTCGTGCTTTTGAAACGCCACCATTTTCCGGTAAATGAACAACCTTTATTCTTGAATCCTTCTTTGCAAACTCATCACAAATTATGCCACAGTTATCAGGTGAACAATCGTCAACAAGCAACAATTCAAAATCAGTAAATGTCTGAGCAAGAACTGATTCTATGCTTTTTACAATGTATTTTTCTGAATTATAAACAGGCATAATAATGCTGATAAAAGGAGCCATACGAACACACCTCCGTTCAAGATGAATTATAATGCAAAACCCCTTCATTGTCAAACAATTCAACTATTTACAATACAGTTACAATACTTGAAAATAGTACAATTTAGTGATATAATAATTTATCTGTAAATAAATCTGTTATTTGGAAGTGAGAGCAGTTATGAAAAGATTTATAAACGATATTAAAAAATTTGGAAATTATACAATGTTCGCAGCAAAATCCGGAATGAAAGCAGAGGTTGCCGGTTCATTTTTGAGCTGGATGTGGTGGATTCTTGACCCATTGCTTTATATGCTCGTTTATACATTCGTTGCCGTATATGTTTTCGGTAGCCGTGAGCAATATTTCCCGGTATTTGTTTTCATCGGACTCAACACATGGACCTTCTTCAGCAAAACTGTTAAATCAGGCGTTAAGCTTGTTCAGGATAAGAAAAGTGTTGTAACAAAAGTTTATATCCCAAAATTCATTTTCATTCTCGAAAAAGAATCAATTTTCGGCATCAAAATGTTTGTTTCATGCGCACTTACTATTCTGTTTATGATTTTCTATCGTGTGCCGGTAACATGGAAATTCCTTTGGATAATACCTCTCTGGTTGCTTCTGTTTATGATTACCTTTGCATGTACTACAATCATTACTCATTTCGGTGTTTTTGTTGAAGACCTTATGAATGTGCTCACAGTTGCTCTTCAGTTAGGTTTCTATATTTCAGGTATTTTCTACTCAATTGAAACAAGAATTTTACCAAAGAACGAAATCATCGGTAATATTCTTATCCACTGTAACCCAATAGCTCTTATTATGACGGATATGCGAAATGTATTGCTCTATAACAAAGAACCTCACTACATTTCACTTCTTATATGGGCAGTAATCTCAATTATTGTTGCTGTAATCGGCGTAAGAACAATTTACAAGCACGAAAATACTTACGTTAAAATTATATAAACTGAGGAGGGACACTAAATGAACGAAACTGCAATTTCAGTAAAAGACGTAAAAATCAGATACCGTATGATGAACAAGGTTTCATTTTTCAGAGCATTGGTATCTCGTTCAACATATTCAAAAACAAAATATTTTGAAGCAGTCAAGGGTGTGTCCTTCGAAGTACCTAAAGGACAGATTTTAGGTATCGTAGGAAAAAATGGTAGTGGCAAATCAACACTTCTTCGTGCAATTGCCGGTATTTTTTCTCCTGACGAGGGTACAATTGACCTTCACGGAAACACAATCTCCCTTCTTTCAATCGGTGTTGGTTTCCAGAATGCACTTTCAGGTCGTGAAAACATTTACCTTTCGGGTATGCTTTTGGGCTTTTCCCGTGAATTTATTGATGAAAAACTTGAGGAAATCATTGAATTTTCCGAACTTGGTGATTTCATTGACCGCCCTGTAAAATCATATTCAAGTGGTATGTATTCAAAACTTGCATTCTCAATTACTGCAATTCTTGAGACGGATATTATGCTCATCGACGAGGTTTTATCAGTTGGTGATGCTAAGTTCAAGAAAAAAAGCTATGCAAAAATGAAAGAATTAATTTCAAACGACGAAAGAACTGTTCTTATTGTTTCGCACAGCTCAGATACAATCAAGAATCTTTGTGACAATGTTCTTTGGATTCACGACGGTGAAATGAGAATGTATGGTACAACAGATGAAGTCCTTCCAAAATATGATGAATTTATGAAATAAGCTATGAATACTCCAAACAATAAACCAATAGATTTCGTTATGATATGGGTTGATGGTAGCGACCCTGAATGGCGTAAGGAAAAAGCAGAATATGACGGTTCCGTTATAACAACAGCCAATAGTGAAGTCAGATACCGCGACTGGGACAATCTTCAATATTGGTTCCGAGGCGTTGAAAAGTATGCACCTTGGGTGAACAAAATTCATTTTGTAACCTGGGGGCATTTGCCATTGTGGCTTGACACAACCAATCCAAAACTAAACATTGTAAATCACAAGGACTATATTCCTCAAGAATATCTTCCCACTTTCAGTTCACATACGATTGAATTGAATTTGCACAGAATCGAAGGCTTAGCAGAGCAGTTTGTTTATTTTAACGACGACACCTTCTTAAACAGACCTGTAAGTCCTGAAGATTTCTTTAAAAATGGTCTTCCCTGTGATACCGCAGCAGTACACTGTATTTACTTTGCTGACGACAGTGCCGGACATTTCCATGGTTCAGATATTGAAATTATCAATGATAACTTCAATAAGCGTCAATGCATAAAACGAGATTGGAAAAAATGGTTCAATCCTAAAAACGGCTTAAAAAATGTTGTCCGCACTGCACTTCTTTACCCCTGGCCATGGTTCCCGGGAATGTATTGTCAGCATACTCCGAACAGTTTTCTCAAATCCACATTTGAAACTGTATGGGACAAGGCTTATGACACTCTCCACGAAACCTGTCAGCACAAATTCCGCAAAAAAAGTGATGTTAACCAGTGGGTTATGAAATATTGGCAGATGGCAGAAGGTAAATTTTGTGTGAGAGATGCTTCCTTTGCCCAGTGTTATCACATTGACAATGAAATGTTTAAAGATTTGTGTAAAGAATTAGAAGCAAAAACACATTCTCTTATCTGTATAAATGATACAATAAACACAGAAAATTTCGAAGACAAAAAACAAATTGTAATTGATGCTTTCCAACGCAATTTCCCGGAAAAATCATCGTTTGAAAAGTGAAAAGAGGATTTTTATGAAACCTGATATGACCAAACCAATAGACTTCGTTATGATATGGGTTGACGGCAGTGACCCTGAATGGCGCAAAGAAAAAGCACAGTACGACGGAAGCGTTGTTACAAGTTCAAACAGCGAAGTACGTTATCGTGACTGGGATAATCTTCAATATTGGTTCAGAGCAGTTGAAAAATATGCTCCATGGGTAAACAAAATTCACTTTGTTACTTGGGGACATCTTCCTCCATGGCTTGACACTACTAATCCAAAGCTTCATATTGTAAATCATAAGGACTATATTCCTGAGGAGTATCTTCCTACATTCAGTTCACATACAATCGAATTAAACCTACACAGAATTGAAGGTCTCAGTGAACAATTTGTTTATTTCAATGACGACATTTTCCTTAACAAACCTGTAAAGCCTGAAGATTTCTTTAAGGATGGTCTACCCCTTGATGTTGGTGCAATTAACTGCATCTATTTCGGCAAGGACAGCGCAGGATTTTTCCACGCCGCTGACCTTGTAATTATCAACTCACATTTCAAGAAAAAGCAAGTAATGAAACGCGATTGGAAAAAGTGGTATCACCCGAAAAACGGCTATATGAATGTGGCTAAAAACGTCTTACTTCATCCTTGGCTTTGGTTTCCGGGCTTCTATAACCAGCATGTATCAAACAATTTCTTGAAATCTACGTTTGAAACAGTGTGGGAAGAAGAATTTGAAACACTTAACGAAACCTGCTTGCACAAATTCCGTAAAAACGGCGACGTTAACCAATGGGTTATGAAATACTGGCAGTTAGCCAGCGGAAAATTCAATGTAAGACGCGGTGATTTCGCTTTCTGCTATCACGTTAAAAACAAAAATTTCCGTCGTCTTTGCGACGATTTGAAAAATCCTGAGCATTCAATTGTTTGCATAAATGACAATGCAAAAACAGATGATTTTGAAGAAAAGAAACAGACGATAGTTGATATTTTTGAAGCAAAGTTTCCGGATAAATCATCATTTGAAAAATAACATTTAAAGGGAAAAAGGGTATGGCAAATTACAAATATAAATTTTCTATCGTTTCTGCGGTGTATAATGTTGAAGAATTTGTTGCAGAAACAATTGACAGCCTTATTGAACAGGATATCGGATTCCGAAATATCCAGCTTATCCTTGTTGACGACGGTTCTCCTGACAACAGCGGAAAAATTTGTGATGAATACGCAAAAAAATATCCTGATAATATCATCGTTATCCACAAGGAAAACGGTGGTGTTTCCTCTGCGCGAAACACAGGCCTTGACCATGTTGAAGGTAAATATGTAAACTTTATTGACTCAGATGACAAGTTTACTCCTTCCACATTATCAAGTGTATGGAATTTCTTTGAAGCGAATTATGATAAAACCGATATCGCAGGTGTTCCGTTAAGATATTTTGATGGCAAAACAGGCAATCATATTCTGAATTTCAAGTTCAGCAAAACAAAAGTTGTTGACCTTAATGAGGACTTCGATTATGTTCATCTTTCCGCTGCAAGCTCGTTTATTAAAGCTGATGTTATAAAAGATAAACGCTTTAATTGTGAGCTGGCTTATGGTGAGGACGGTTTGTATGTTCAGGAGATTCTCCTTGATAAGCAGACATTGGGTGTTGTAAGCGAAGCAGAATATATGTATCGTTCCAGAATAACCTCTGCCATTAACAATTCCCTTAAAAACCCGAAATGGTATACAGCCACTGTTGAAAATTTTCACCTTGCACTTATCAACAAATGTAAAAACGAGCTCGGATATATACCTCGTTTTACACAATATGCCATTATGTATGATATGCAATGGCGAGTAAAGGTTCCTGAGGTTGATACAGAAGTCATTACTCCTGAAGAAAAAGATTTGTACCTTGATATGCTTGCACAAATACTGAGCAATATTGATGATGATATTGTTATGGCACAGAAAAACATCTCAAGAGAATACAAATTTTCTGCCCTTAATATCAAATACAAAAAATTACCGGAAATCGTTAAAACAAAAGATAATATTCATCTTGTTTACGAAGAAAATCCGACTTTCCAGGCTTCCAATTTTACAGCACGAATTGAGTTTATAAAGGTAGAAAATGACACTCTTATTATTGATGGTCACTATCTTGTTTTTGATTTGCCATTTGAAAATTTAAAAGTCAAGGCAATTACTGAAAATGGTGAATATGTTGCCGAACGAGTTCACAGAAATTCTTTCGTTTCCTCGTTGGGAAACCCTATCCAAAGGGCAGAGGGATTCATTTTACAAATACCTTTAAAAGAATGTAATGATGTTTTATCTGTAAAACTGGCACTCGAAATTGACGGCATTACTATACTTACACAAAGATATTCATACAGATATTTTTCACCTGTTACAAACTCATTTGTAGGTTCATATTACAATATCAACGGTTGGATTCTCTCCGTTCTGAAAAAAAGAATTGTTGTTCAGAAAAAGACCTTTGTAAGACTTTGGCGAAAGAGAATCAAGCTTATGGCAGCACTTCTTACAAGAAAGAATTTCAGAAGTAAGGAAGCTGCTTTTTCAAGATTTATTCTTCCGATTGTTAAATTTTTCAAGAAAAAGCCTGTGTGGTTAATCTCTGACCGTGGTGAAAAAGCCGGTGACAACGGTGAAGCATTTTTCCGTTATATGATAAAAGAGCATCCTGAAATCGATGCACGTTTTGTTATAAGGAATGATTGCGCTGATTTTAAAAGACTCAAAAAAATCGGCCCTGTTGTTGCAAAGGGAACATATAAAAACAGATTACTTATACTTTTGAGCGAATGCATTCTCACAAGCCAGTTGGGTAACGATTCTTATGACCAATTTGGTATTTTCCGCTCATACTATAAGGACCTTCTTGCTGAAAAGAAAGTTGTTTTTCTTCAGCATGGTGTTATTAAATATAATTTTGCAAGCTGGCTTAACCGATACAACAAAAACATCTTCGGTTTTGTCACTTCTGCCCACGGTGAATGGAAATCTATTGTTGAGGAAGGATACCATTACACTGAAAAAGAAGTATGGCTTACAGGACTTCCTCGTTGGGACAGACTTTATGAGGATTCAGAACGAAGAATTACAATTATGCCAACCTGGAGAAAATACTTAACAAAGGGCAGAAACCCGAAAACAGGCGGATGGCATCTTATTCCTGATTTCCAGGAAAGCAGATATTTTACATATTACAACAGTCTTCTTAATGACGAGAAGCTACTTTCAGCCGCTAAAAAATATGGTTATAAAATCAGCTTTTTGCCACATCCTAATATTCAGCCACATATTTCATTGTTTACAAAGCATCCTGATGTGGACTTTTTCGCAGAAGATGTTTCATACACAGATATTTATGCTCATAGTGATTTAGTCGTTACAGACTATTCATCTGCTGTATTCGACTTTGCATATATGAGAAAACCTTTAGTGTATAATTTCTTTGATGCGGACGAATTCTATGCAGGTGGTCACACATCAAGCGGTGGTTATTTTGACGATGTAAGAGATAGCTTTGGCGAAGTTGAATACAACCTTGAATCAACTGTTAACCGTATTATTGAATATATGGAAAATGGTTGTCAGTTAAAGGATGTGTACCGCGAAAAAATCGATAAGTTCTTCGCATATAATGATAAAAACAACTGTCAACGAGTTTATGATAAGGTTATGGAAAATAAATAAGGGTGATTTCTAATGATTTTTGATACGCTTGATAACATAAAAAATTATGAGGGCTTGGGTAAAGTTTATACTGCTCTTGAATTTCTTAGTAAAACGGACTTTACAAAAATAGAATTAGGCAGATATGAGCTTTGTGGTGACGATATTTTCTATATGGTTCAGCGTTATGATACTGACCCTGACAAAACAATTTCAGAAGCTCATAAAAAATACATTGATATTCAGTTTATGGTTGATGGCGAAGAAATCATTGGTGTTGCACCGTTCTCTTGTGACAAAACTGAAACAGAAGCAAAACCTGAAAATGATGTATGGTTCTACGAATGTAAAACAGAGCCGTTGACTCTTATTGAAAATAGTTTTATGGTGCTTTATCCAAATGATTTACATTGTCCGGGCGTTGCAGTAAATGAACCGTTATCCTGTCTTAAGGTTGTTGTAAAGGTTAAGGTATAGTTATGACAAAAGGTATGGAATCATTAAATCAGCTTTACAGAATCGGCTGTGGCCCATCAAGTTCACATACTATGGGACCGGAAAAGGCTTGTATGATTTTTAAAAGCCACAACCCTGATGCTGAGGAATTCAAGGCTATTCTTTACGGTTCACTTGCAAAAACAGGTAAGGGACACTGTACTGATTCAGTTATTGAAAATACACTCTCACCTATTCCTTGTAAAGTTGAATTTGATTTTGATAAAACTGACATTGAACATCCCAATACAATGGAATTGTTTGCATATAAAAATGGTGAACAGATTGATTTTATCCGTGTTTTCAGTGTCGGTGGTGGCAGAATTGAATTTAACGGAAATTCCTCTGCAAAAGAGCCTATTGTATATGAATTAAGTACATTTTCTGAAATCAAAAACTATTGTAAAGAAAAGAAATATCGTTTCTGGCAGTATGTCCACGAGGTTGAAGGTGAATATATCTGGGAATATCTTGCAGAAGTGTGGAAAACAATGAAAAATGCCATTGAAACAGGCATTGAAGATGAGGGTATTCTCCCCGGTGGACTTGAAGTTCAGAAAAAGGCTAAATATCTTTATAATATGGAGCATATTGGCGAAAGTGCCGAAACAAGAGAAAACAGAGAGGTTTGCTCTTATGCTTTTGCAGTAAGTGAGCAAAACGCATCAGGTCATAGAATTGTTACTGCACCTACTTGTGGTGCTGCAGGCGTACTTCCTGCCGTTCTTTACTATATGCAGCTTAAACATGGATACACTGATGTTGAGATTTTACGAGCTCTCGCAACAGGAGGTCTTATAGGTAATCTTGTTAAAACAAATGCTTCAATTTCAGGTGCTGAATGTGGTTGTCAGGCTGAAATTGGTACTGCTTGTGCAATGGCTGCAGCTGCTCTCGGTGAGCTCTTCGGACTTAAAAGAGGTAAAATCGAATATGCCGCTGAAATTGCAATTGAGCATCATTTAGGTCTTACCTGCGACCCTATCTGCGGTCTTGTACAGATTCCTTGTATTGAAAGGAATGCTGTTGCTGCAATGAGAGCAATTAATGCGGTTAACCTTGCAAGCTTCTTAAGTGAAACTCGAAAAATTTCACTTGACAATGTTATTACAACTATGAAGAAAACCGGTATGGATATTCACGCTGCATATCGCGAAACAAGCGAGGGCGGACTTGCAACACTTGATATATAGGAGAACACTATGGCATACTTATTTGTACACTTTAAAGAAAAATATACACCTGATGGTGAACAGGTTTATTTTGGAATCAGTCGTGACGGTTTGAACTGGGAAAAGGTCAACGACGGAAATCCCATTTTGACTGCACAACTTGGTGAAAAAGGTTGTCGTGACATTGAAATTGTCCGACTTCGTGACGGAAGCTTTGTAATTCTTACTACTGATTTATGCGTTGCAAACCGTTATGATGAAAATCTGCAATTAGATTGGTCAAACATCAATCGTACAGGCAGCAAATGTCTTCGTATGTGGAAATCAAAGGACCTTGTGAATTTTAGCGAAGAAAAACTCGTTCACTTTGGTCGAGATAATTTTGGTTGCATGTGGGCTCCTGAAACTTTCTATGACGAAATCAATGACGAATATCTTGTTCATTGGGGCTCAACAATTGCAGAAGATGACTATAAACATATGTCAATCTATTGCTCCACTACAAAGGATTTTGAAACATTTTCAACACCAAAGCTTTTCTTTACAAAGGATAATGAAATTCTTGATACTCATATAAGAAAAATCGACGGTGTGTATCATATGTTCTATAAAAATGCTCATAATCCATCTATGAATATGCATGCAACATCAAATAACTTATATGGTCCATATACTCACGATAAAGATTTTGAGGAATATATGGAAAAGAATGTGGATAAAGCGTGGGCTTATGAAGCAGGTACAAGCTTCACATTGCTTGACGGAAGATGGTGTATTCTTTTCGATTTCTTCGGATGTGAAAAAGAAAAGATGGGATATGTACCATTCATTTCATCAAAACCCGGCGATATGAATGTGACTCGTTGTCCTGATTTGTTCAAATTCCCTTACGGATTCAAGCACGGTGGTGTAATTGAAATCACAGACGAGGAATATGAAAGACTTAAAAATATGTAAAAAAATAACCGTAGGAATCCCTACGGTTTTATTTTATTCTGATTTGTTTCTGACTTGTGTATCCAACCATTCTATAATGTCAGCAAAAACCTCGTCACGATTTATTTCGTTAAGAATTTCATGACGGGCACCTTCATACATCTTTTTAGAAACATTATCGTGTCCTGTCTGTTTAAGTATTTCATAAACCTGATTAACACCTTTTCCGTAATCACCCACCGGGTCCATAGTCCCTGCAATAAGAAAAATCGGCAAATTCTTTGGTATCGTGTTATACCAATTAGGAGATGAAACCTCTTTAAGTGTCATAAACAACGCTTTCATGCCACTAACAGTGTATTTATATCCGCACAATTCATCGGCAATATACTTATCCACTTCTGCTTCATCACGGGATGCCCAGTCACTTTTTGTTCTTTTTTCAGTCTTTCGGTTATATGAGCCAAAGGCCATTGTATCCAAAAAGGCTGAGCAATATCTGTCACCTTTTAATTTCATCATCATATTTGCAAGGAACAAGCCAAATCCCAACATAGGATTTTTTCCACTTGTTGCGCTATAAACAACGCCATCAATAAGACTTTTGTATTTAGCAGTATATTTTCTTGCAATCAGGCTACCCATACCGTGACCCAACACAAAAAATGGCAAATCGGGATATTCATTCTTTGCAATATCCGTTAAAATCTTCATATCATCAATAAATGCTTCTTCTCCGTTTTCACCAAAGTAGCCAAGCATTTTCTTGTCAGCAACAGATAAACCGTGTCCCACATGGTCATTTAAGAAAACAATATATCCTGCTTTGCACAATTCCTTTGCAAAACGAATATATCGGGTTGAATGCTCCGCCATACCGTGAGATATCTGCACCACACCTTTTATTTTACCCTCATCATTCGGAGCAACGCATTGTACATATATATCACACAATCCTGAAACAGATTGAAAGCTATATTGTTTAGTTGAAAAAACCAAGGAAATCACCTTTTAAAAATTAATTTACATTTTGATTATACACAAAAAGCAACTGTTTCGCAAGTCGCAAATCAACTGCAGATTATTCTGCATAATTTTAGAAACAAAGAATTGAAAAATGTAATTTCCTATGATAAAATAAAAGCAATTCGGGGCATTAGCGCAATTGGGAGCGCATCACACTGGCAGTGTGGGGGTCAGGGGTTCAAGTCCCCTATGCTCCACCATGAAATCCGTAATCGTTGTGATTACGGATTTTTATTGTTTTATAGATTTATTGAAATCTTTTTTCTTTGTGTTATAATATTTGATATAGTATGAAAAAGGAGAAAATTTTATGAGCAAAACAACAGGAAAGCCTCAAAATCCTTTGTGGCAGACAACGAAAACTGAAAGAAAAAGCTATTATTCATATTTCTTCGGACAAAATATGATTTACAACATGATAGCCGGTTATCTTACAACATTCCTTCTTCTTATCGGCGTTGACCCAATTAAATCTGCAGCGGTTATGTTGGTAGTAAAGGTTTGGGATGCTGTTAACGATGCTATCTTTGGTGTTATTTTTGATAAAATTCAATTCAAGAGCAAGAAAAAGTATATTCCTTGGCTTAAAATCGCCTGTGCACTTACACCTGCTGCAACTATTGCAATCTTTGTAATTCCTTCAGCAGCAAGTGAAACAGTTAAGCTTGTGTGGTTTGCATTGGCTTATATCATCTGGGATACTGCATACACCCTTTGCGATGTACCTGCATTCGGTATCATCACTGCAATGACAAGTAATATTGAGGAAAGAAATACAATTCTTTCTCTTAAAGGTATTACAGCAGGTGTCGGTTCAGCTCTTACAACAGTTCTCGTAACTGTTCTTATCAGTGAATTTATCGGCTTAGGCTACGGTCCTGTTTCAATTGTTGTTGCAGTTGTAGCTATGGCAACAATGCTTCCTGTGATTAAACACTGTCAGGAAAGGAACAAGACTATTGACGAAGAACAGTTCACAGTAAGAAGAATGCTTAAATATGTTATCAGCAACAAGTATCTTCTTATTTACTATATCGGTTATATTTTCTATTCAGGTGCACAGACATATAATGCTTTACATATGATTACAGCATATTATATCTACAACAATTCTCTTGCATCACTTATTACCGGTACAGTTGCTGCATTACCACAGCTTGTTATGGCTCTTCTTGTTCCAAAAATTATCAGAAAAATGGATAAGACAAAGCTCTTCAGAATCAGCGCTCTTGCAACTATTCTTTTATCCTTCCTTATTCTTCCTACAAGAGAAAACTTCATTCTCTTCGTTATTACATTTATGCTTCGTTCAATTCCTCTTGGTATTATCGGTGTACTTTCATTCACATTCACACCTGACTGTGCAGAATACGGTCAGTACACAACAGGTACAGAAGCAAAGGGTATCACATTTGCTATCCAGACATTCGCAGTTAAACTTGCAGCTGCTATTTCAGGCTCAATGGGACTTGCGCTTCTCGGTTGGTTCGGCTTTAAGTCAGAGTTTGTAATTGATGGCGTAAAACAGTCAGTAAGCAGCTTTGAAGACCTTTCAAGAATCAATGCTATTGCATTACAGACAAGTGAAGCACTTGACGGTCTTTGGTTTACATACAATGTTGTGCCTATCATCGGTCTTGTAATTGCATTGGTTATCTGGAGCTTCTACAAGCTCAACGATAAGGATGTACAGGTTATGGCTGACTGCAACGTTGGCAAAATTACAAAAACTGAAGCAGAAAAGCAACTTTCAAGAAAATATTAATATTACTGTTAAAACAAATTAACTCCGAGTAGGCTAAAATCTACCCGGAGTTTTTTCATTGTATCCTTATTTTATATGTCGCATATTGTCAACATCGTACCATTTCACTTCAAAACCTGCACCATGTGAGCAGAATACGGATGATGATGGATTTTCCAAATCCCGTTCCTTATCATAACCTGTCTGAGCAATGACTTTTTCTGCATTATGGCAAGGTCTATAACCATTTTCTCGCATAGAAATAACACCTTTTCCTGATGTGTAAGAAATCACTTCTTCAGAATAATCCATAAACTCAGAAGCAGGACCACAACCTTTTATGATTGCCTCTGTTTCAGTCATTTCAGGCGGTAGAAATTCACCATGCAACCTTTGAATATCGGAGATTGCTCTGCCAAAAGACTCAATAGGAATTCTCAGCACAAAAGAATAGTATGGCTCAAGTAAAATATTTTCAGCCTTTTCCAGACCCTGTCTTATTGCTCTGTAGGTTGCTTCCCGGAAGTCCCCACCCTCTGTATGCTTAAGATGGGAACGACCTGCAGTAAGAATAATTTTCACATCCGTAAGTGGTGAGCCTGTAAGAATTCCGAGATGTTCTTTTTCCTTTATATGTGTCAGAATAAGATTCTGGAAATTCGAATCAAGAACTTCAAGACTGCACTCATTCATAATAGTGATACCACTGTTTCTTTGGGCAGGTTCAATACGCAATTGTGTTTCTGCGTAATGGCGCAAAGGCTCATAATGACCATATCCCATAACAGCATTTTTCACTGTTTCTTTATAAAGAATTCTGCATGGGCCAAACTCAATATCCATTCCAAAACGCTCTTTTACAAGGAATTGAAGAATTTCAAGCTGAATTCTGCCCATAACACGAATCTGAATCTGCTCTTCGTCGGAATATTTCCATATATGAACGGAAAGCTCAGGCAATTCCTGGTCAATTATGCGAAGATTTCTGTATGCTGTATGAATATCCGTCCCATCTTTAATAATCACCTGTGCAGAAAGTAACGGATTAATTCTCATTGTTGAGTTTAGGTTAACACCATTAAGATTGATTGTTGCTCCCGGTGACATGGCGGAAAGTCCGGACACAGCACATACACTACCTGCTATAGCCTCTTTAATTGGTTGATGCTTCTCTCCTGAATAAATCCTTATAGTATCGATTTTTTCTTCTCCGACACTCATTTTAACAAATGCCTTACCACCTGTTATTTTAAGAAAACTCAAACGATTTCCTTGATTGTCATATAGGATTTTATATACCTTAGCACTAAAATCATCGGGATAGTCCTTATAAAGAGTGTATGCTTCAATTCCATCAAGAAGCTTGTCAACACCAATATCCTGCAGGGCAGAGCCAAAAAAGCAAGGAAAAACTTTTCTCTCCGCAACAGCTTTTGCAACCTGATTTTTCACAAAGTCTTCATTTGTATTATCTTCAAGAAAATGTTCGAGCAGTGCTTCACTTACCATGGATATTTCTTCGTCAAAAGAGCACTTATCCTGAGTGAAGTCGATACATTCATTGCCGAATCTTTCCTTCAGATTATTTAATAAGTTGATTTTATCAAAACCATCTCTGTCCGTTTTATTCACAAAAATAAAAGCAGGGATGTTATATTCGTCAAGAAGCTGCCAGATAGTTTCCGTATGGCTTTGTACTCCCACAGTGCCATCTATAACAAGAACAGCGTAATCAAGAACACTTAATGTCCGTTCCATTTCTGCAGAAAAATCAGTATGCCCCGGAGTATCAACAAGTGTGAATTGCTTTTCTCCTATAGCAAAAGGATTTTGTTTTGAAAAGATAGTAATACCACGATTTCGTTCAAGCTCGTGGGAGTCAAAATGGGAATCCTTTTTGTCAACACGACCAAGCCGACGGATAACGCCTGTTCTATAAAGAATGGCTTCCGTCAGTGTGGTTTTTCCCGCATCAACATGAGCAAGTATTCCGATTATACTTTCCTTAGCTTGCATATTACTACCCCAGTTTAACTTTTAAATATGGATTTATTCTAACATTTTTACCTATTCAAAGCAATAGCCTAAAAAACAAAAAGGACTTAGCACAAAGCCAAGCCCTTTGGTTTATTATTTAATTTTATCTTCTGAATATTGCATCAAGAATTGGTTTAAGTGACATTTCACTGAATGCTTTATCGCCATAAATGAAGTAAAGAATATCACTTACAAATTTTGTAATAATATAAAGAACACGAGTAATGCCTTTTGTTACACTAGCAGAGTCACCACTTGTAATCTTTTCAAAAATGTCATAGAAACGGTCATTTGCTTCTTTGAATTCTTCAACATCGATTACCTTGTTCTCAAGCATTTCATCAACCTGTGCAATTGCTTCTTCAAGTTCTTTTGCATCTTCAGCAGGAAGAGTGCTTGTGTCGTAATCTCTCATTGAATCAACATCTTCTCTCAACTGCTTTGTTTCTCTGCTGTAGTTGAACTGAGGGAATTTATCAGGATATGAATGAACACTTGTGAAATCTTCATCAGTAAGAAGTTGAATAATGAGTGTCATAATAACATCATTTGAAGCTGTTGTAGCGTGATTCTGTCCACTGAAATAGAATGTGTGTTCAGGAAGAAGACCTGTACGAACATCCATAATGCCCTCTGGGTCAGTATGGTCGTGATTTGCAGGGTCAGTACAGTTATTGCGTGATGGAACATAATCTGCAGGAAGCTGTGTTTTAAGATTTACACTATATGCACCCATTGATGTTGAATCAACGTGGATGATACCGTCACAGTTCTGAGAGTTGTGTGATACTGCAAGCTGATAAAGTTCAACATTTGTATCAACGATATCGAATACTTTAACGCCATCTTCGATAGCCTGAAGAACATATTCTTCTGAATTGAGCTGTGCATCATAATACCAGTCAGCCTGTCTGCGGATTTCTGCCATGTCGTCACCCATAAGGTATTTTTCACGACATACAGGATAATCGCCAGAAGGAATAAGACCCCAAAGAAGTGTTGAATATTTCAAATAGCCATTAACCATTGCATCTGCAATTTCATCGAGAAGATTGTCAACATCAGTATTTGGCATAAGTCTCATAGCGATATTGATTATATAACCAAGATAGTTTTCATAACCAATAACTGATGGCATAGCTGATGTGTAAAGAACATCTGCATTCTTATTGAAACCATATCTGTAACAGTCACCAAGAAGTGCAGCACCGTCAAGCGCAGGAACTGTAAATACGATTCTGTTAATATCTCTTGCCATTGAAATGCCTTTTTCATCATAAAGCTTCATAAGGCCGTTTGTAATTGAACCACCCTGGCTTACAGGAACAAGGTTAACTTTATCAGAACCTGTATCTTCCTTTACAAACTGAATATAATCATAAAGATCATTTGCTGTCTGAATCATATTGCCTGTTGAAACATAATTGAAAACATAAAGGTTTTCCTTACCTGCTATATCAAAATATTCCTCAACAGGGAAGTCAGCAAGAACACCCTCTAACTGGTAATCTTCAATAGTTGCTACACTACCTTCATAAACCGCAGGACGAACATCGTCAATAAATTCGCCATTAGCATCTGAACGCTGTTTACCCATAAGAATACCAGCAAGAATCTTTGAAACCTCTTTAGCTGCTAAAGCGTCCTTATCTTCCTGACTGATGAACATTTTTGTAATAGGAAGAAGTGCTTTTGTTACGATTTCAGTAATTTCTTTTTCTGTAATTGAAACATAGAATGGAGCAGCAAGAGGAGTGCCATTAGCATCAACAGCTATTTCTCCGTTTTCATAAGCGTATGTTTCACTCTGGAATAATCCCGGAATAATGATTGTTGGCACATAGTCCTGTCTTTCAGAATAACCTAAAACAGATACACAAGAAAAAGCAAGAACTACTGCTAAAACAATTGAGAGAATCTTTTTTGTCTTTTTCATTTTAGACATCCTTTCCTTAAACATATAGGTAAATTATAACAGTTATAAAATGATTTGTAAACTGATTATAAATATTTTAAACATAAAAAAAGAACCTGTGCATTTGAACATTTTGCACAAGTCCTTTGCTTTTTTTAATTCTTATCAAGGAAATTTGAAAGTTCTTCCATAAATGCATTTACATCCTTAAATTGCTTGTAAACAGATGCAAAACGGACATAAGCAACCTCATCAATTCCCTTAAGCTTTTCCATTACAAGTTCACCGATATGAACACTTGTAACTTCACGGTCGAGAGAATTCTGAAGTGTTGTTTCGATTTCACTAACTGCTCTCTCAATTGTTTCCATTGAAACAGGTCGTTTTTCACAAGCAGTAAGCATACCTTTGATAAGCTTACTACGGTCAAACACTTCACGAGTTTTATCCTTTTTCACAACAACGATTGGAACATTTTCAATAATTTCATAAGTAGTAAATCTTTTCGCACACTGAATACACTCACGTCTACGACGAATTTTTTCACCCTCATCAGTTGGACGAGAATCAATTACTTTGCTTTCTTCAAAACCGCAAAATGGACATCTCATAAGGAACACTCCCCAATTCATTCTATATATGGTATTCTACCATACATCAAAGCACAATGTAAAGGGTTTATAGTAATTTTTTAAGATTTTCAAGAGCAAATATCAGTTCTCCATCGCATTCATAGCCATTTTCATACAACTCAATGATGTAATCCCCACTATATCCCAGAGATTTCATTAAATCAAAAAACTTTTTAAAATCAAAGACACCATTTTTGCAAGGCACCATACAGTCTTTTTCTTGGTTGTGGTCACTTATGTGAACATGACGGATGTATTTATGCAATTTTTCAGCAAAGTCAAATGGATTTAGTCCCGTTCTGATTGATTGCTTAATATCAAAGACCATATTGAAATCGTCACCGATATACTCACCCATACGGAGCATAAAATCAGGATTTTCACTTCGATAATGAACCACATTTTCCTGACAGACACGAAGTCCCTCTGCTTTCCCCATAAGTGTCAGTTCACCAAAGCGGTCAAAATATTCCTCGTCGGAAATACTGCCGGGCTTTTTTATACCGTGGAGCACAAGGAAATCTGCACCGAGAGTGTGCATAACATCAAAATGTCGTTTAAACGAAGTGTCCTTTGCCTCAAAAAATCGTCTTTTATATGAACTGAAAAGATGATAGGACTCGGTAAATGAACCCATAGTATGAACTGAAGATACCCTCATACCATAGGACTTGCAGATATCTGCCATATTCTTTACAAATGCAGGTTCAAATTCCGAATCAGCATTCATAAATATTTCAATTGTCTTTACACCTGTTTCTCCTGCACGAACAATGGATTTTTCCGTTTCAAGAGGATAAAAACAGGCTGATGATAAACCAATATCCATAAAAAACTACCTTTTTGTTACCTTTAAGCTTACAGTTTGTGTCTGCATTCCGCCACCTGTGAGAAGACCACGGTTAATGCCACAGTCTGCAAAATCACGACCACGACTGATAATAATATAATTTTCGTCAGCAAGTCTGTTGTTTGTGGGGTCAACACCATGCCATGAGCCGTTATGATACACCTCAACCCAAGCGTGAGTTTCACCTTCACCAACCATCATACCAACCACATAACGAGATGGAATTCCTGCTTTTCGCAAAAGTGCCAACAAAATATGAGAATAGTCCTGACAAACACCTGCACCGTTTAAAAGAGCTTCTTCTGCAGTTGTTATAACACTTGTTGAGCCTGATTTATACACAATATTTGCACGGATTGCTCTTGTAAATTTCAAAGCTGTATCAACTGCATCTTCGGAAATGCCAACCTGAATACGGTCAAACATCTTATCGAGCTCAGTACCGCATTTTGTGTAATGTGTAGGGTACTTGTAAACCGGATTCAAATCCTCCTCAGGGGTTATATGTGCACCTGTTGTTACTGTACCGGTCACATCAACAGTAAACTCATTATGCATAGTAACAATTCTGTCTGTTACAAGAATATTTCCGAAACCATCGTTTGAATATGTCAATTCATTTTCAGGAAAAACTGTCACTTTAATATCCTCAATGTGCTGATTTTCACATTCAAGAGGAATGCAACGGAGTGTATAACAATGCTTTACAACAGGCAGAGAAAATTTAATAGTCATATTATAGGTAAAATCTAAAACTGCCATTTTACATCACTCCTGTTACAAAAAGCTGTGACAATTCGTTCTGAATTGAAATTCTGTATGGTGCATAGTCTTCCTCTTCAAGAATCATTCTTGAAAGGCGTTCTATTGAATGAGAATTAAAGTCAATTCCCACCTTATAAAGTCGGTTAAGCATTATTGAAAACTCTTTTCTAAGAAGCTCCACAGGATAATCAAGTCTTGTATATAAATCGAGTCTTTCAATACTTCTGCCGAACTTTAAAATATTTCTTGAAGCCTCTGCTTCAATGTTATCGTCAGCACTGCCCCAGAACGCAAAAATCCAGTCTGTTACTTCCTGAACCTTAAGAAGAGGAGCATTACTGCTACTGCTTTTTTCCATAATATCCACTGCAAGCTGAAGATATGCGAGAGTGTCGGAACTGATTACATTTCTCATTTCAACTGCATTGTCATAAGCGTGAAGAAGGCTTGAATAAATTGATGCAGGGTCATTTGAATCAAAAAGAAATGAACTTATAAACTCCTGACGACAAGAGTAATTATTTGCAATTCCGAGACGACGACAGAAATTAATATATTCTTCGTCATTTACATCTATCATAATGTCGTAACACTCAGTAAAGGCTTTAAGAGTAGTGAAAACTCGTTCCACATAACGACCAAGCCAGAAAAGATTGTCACTTGATTTTATCGAGATAACACCCATGTGTCTTTAAAGCCTCCTCCCTGTGAAGAATTAACTACGAATGAATTTGCATCCTTTGAAAATCTTGTAAGTCCTGATTTCCATACAACAGGCTCTTCACCTGTAAGTACAAATGCTCGCAAATCTGCTTTTCGTTCAGTCCAGGCACCATTTTCAACTACTTTAAGGTCATTGAACTGAATAACCTCCTGTGCTATGAATCTTCGAGGTTCTTTCTGAATCATTTTCTTTAATTCATATACTCTTTCAAGGGATAATTCACTACCGAAAACAACACCGTAGCCACCTGATTCAGCAACATCCTTAATAACAAGTTTCTGAATGTTATCAAGAACATATTTCATATCCTCAGGATAGAATGGTAAATATGTAGGAGCATTTGATAAAATTGGTTCTTCACCTAAATAATACTTAATCATCGCAGGAACATAATAGTAAATTCCCTTATCATCGGCAACGCTGTTACCTGGAGCATTGACAAGGGCTACATTACCCGCTCTGTAAGCATCCATAATATGAGGAACACCTAAAAGAGAGTCTACACGGAAAGTCATAGGGTCCATGAAGTCATCGTTTATTCTGCGATAAACTGCACCAACTCGTTTTCTGCTACCTGAATACTCGTTATAATAAAGCACATTACCCTCAACAAACAAATCCTGTGGCATTGCAAAAACTGCACCTGTTTTTTCTGCAAGATAGGAATGTTCAAAGAAAGCAGAATTAAATCTACCGGGAGTCAGAACTACATTTATTCCACCCGTATTTACATAATCAAGAGCATTTCGAAGCAAATCACCATAATTACGATTATCAACAACTGTATTTGCACGGAATGTGTCAGGACTTGCTCTACGACAAAGCTCACGAGCAATCATAGGATATGATGCACCTGAAGGCACACGAAGATTATCTTCAAGCACATACCAACGCATATCATTTCCCTGCACAAGGTCGATACCTGAAATGTGCGCAAAAACATCCTTTGGTGGTACTGCACCCTCACACTCCATCATATATCCCGCTGCACCGTAAGCAAATTCTTCGGGAATAATCTTGTCTTTGATAATCTGTTTTTTTGTATAAATATCCTTTAAGAATATATTAAGTGCCTTGACACGCTGTTTAAGACCTCTTTCAAGATAGTCAAACTCATCCTTTGAAATAATACGAGGAACAGCGTCAAATGGGAAAAGTCGCTCATTAAAAACATTGTTTTTGTAAATACCGAATTTAACACCATATCGTGCCAAAAGTCGGTTAATTTCATCTGTATGCTCTATAAGTCCGTACAAAATTATCACTCCCAATAACAAGTTGGAATTATACATTATAATTATAAACTTTTTGTGCATTCAAGTAAATGAGAGAAATATACAAATATACGGATGAATTTTTGACATTACAGATAATATACAAACTTTATCAGCTTCATCAAATAAATTATAATTTATCGTGCTCTTTTAATTACTAAAATGGATATGAATCGTAGGGGACGATGAGTCTCACCTGCCGGTTCGGTCGGTGCTTCTGCTTCGCAGAGGTGTCCACCGGACACCCGCACCCCACAACGTCCCGCAGTCGGTCAATAGCACACTTTAGAACGGGACGATGTGGGCATCGTCCCCTACAAGATATGTTGTTCTATATTAATTCCCCGATAAACTCCAATTTAAATTCGACATATCAGCCAACTGAAACCTACAACTATTTTACCATCAACCAAATCAGTAAGCGAGATTCATCTTTTCCTAACCCCACGAAAAAATCGTGCCTATAAAATAATATTATAAATAAATATATAAATTATTTATAAGAAAAGTTAATCGATTAATTATAATTTATCGAAGAAATAATTCGTATGAATCGATAAACTCCGATTTTATTTCCCTGCACAAAAATGAAACAACCTCCCAAGTAAAAGCCTGAGAGGTTATTTTTTATCCGTTAATCCCAATATATAATCCGTTGATGTTTTATAAAATTTGGCTAGACCAATTAGAATTGCTGTCGGAATATCTCTTTGTCCTAATTCATAATTACTATAAACCTGTTGTGAACAATGCAAAATTTCTGCCACCTGTTTTTGTGTTAGGTCATTATCTTCTCGCAAATCACGAATTCTCTTATACATTTACTATCACCGATAATAGTATATGTTACAACAAAATGCAGTATTGACATTTACTGCATTTTGCAGTAAGATGTAACTACAAAATATTAAAGACGACATTCTTTTCGTCGCAAAAAGGGAGAATTTTATGGAAACTCAAAACAATACAAAATTCTGTATGCATTGTGGACAAACAATTAGCAAAGACGCCGTCGTATGTATACACTGTGGCAAACAGGTTGAAGTTTTACAACAAGCACAATCTCAACCACAACCACAAGTTGTTATTAACAACTCAAATATGAATACTAATACAAATGTTAATGGATATGTTCGTGGTAACCCTAAAAACAAATGGGTCGCACTTCTTCTTTGTTTCTTCTTGGGTTTTTTCGGAGCTCACAAGTTTTATGAAGGTAAAGCGGGTATGGGAATTTTATATCTCTTCACAGCTGGTTTGTTTGGATTCGGTGTTCTTATTGATTTAATCGTTATCTTAACAAAGCCAAATCCTTACTATGTATAAATAGATACACATAAGAAAAGGATGATTCAATGAATCATCCTTTTCTTCTTTTATAATGTTTTAGTATATTGACTTTCGTTGTGATTTACAGTAAACTTTTTGTAAAATATTATGTAGACAAAGGATTTTTGCCTTGAAAAAGAAATTCGTTTTTTATTTTTTAAATATCAGTATTCCACTTGCTCTTGGGCTTGGAATTTACCTTTTTTGCTACAAAACCACATACATAAACACTGCATTCACAGACGTTTTTGGGATTTCATTGCCTTACATCTATTATGACAATGCCTTTCATCGTTTTATTACATCCTGGGCTTGTGATATGCTTTGGGCTTATTCTCTCACCTTTGCCTTGTACCTTTGTTTCAAGGTATTCAAAAAGCCTTTGATAATTACTACTGCCACCTCTTCACTTTTTGCAGTTACAATTGAACTTCTGCAGATTAACGGTGTTATAAACGGCACCTTTGATATATTAGATATCATTTCAGAGCTTCTTGCAATTTCTCTTGCCATAATAATTATAAAATGTTTTGAAAAACAAAAAAAGGACGGTTCGGTTTGAATCGTCCTTTAATTTTGCACTTATTCAATTGGTTTGGATACATCTACCCATTCTTTATAATTTGAGTATTTTTCAAGTTCCGGTATTGTAAGCTCGATTGCACTGTTACTGCTTCCTACTGCAGGAAAAACAGTTTCAAATCGTTTCATTGACTCGTCAAGATAAACTTCGACACCATCTTTAATACCAAACGGGCAAACGCCACCAATCTGATGACCTACAAATTCTTCAAGCTGTTCAGGTGACATCATCTTTGCCTTTGTGTGGAACTGAGCCTTATATTTTGGGTTATCAACCTTTACATCCCCTGCCATAAGGATAAGAATTGGTTGTTCACTCACCATAAATGAAAGAGTTTTTGCAATTCTTGCACCCTCAACACCAAGTGCCTGTGCTGCAAGTTCAACTGTTGCACTCGAAACCTCAAATTCCTGAACCTTATCTTCTATACCGAATTGACGGAAATACTCTCTGCCTTTTTCTATAGACATTTTTATCATCCTTTTAATTTGATAATAAATGTAGGGGACGGTGCCTACACCGTCCCGCTATTTTTCGGGTCGATGTGGGCATCGACCCCTACAATTATGTAAAATTAGTTGATTTCTGCAAGCTTAACTGGTCTGCCTTCGTTAGCTGATTTTTCAGCAGCAAGAGCAATCTTAACTGACTGTAAACCTGCGTGGATACCAACAGGAGTTTCCTTGTCATTTACACAACAGTCAACGAACTGTCTAACTTCTTCTGCAAATGATCCCATATATCTTTCAAGGAAGAAATAGAGTGGTTTTTCTCCTGTTACACCGTTTGCATCTGCGATAACTGCAGTTGAAAGTGTATCATTAGCAGTTGCAACCATACCCTTTGAACCGAAAAGTTCTGCTCTCTGGTCATAACCATACATAGCCTGACGAGAGTTATCGATAACTGCAAGAGCACCATTAGCCATTTTCATTGAAATGATTGCTGTGTCGAAATCGCCATATTCACGGATGCCTGGATTAATAAGAGCATCTGCATAAACATAAAGTTCTTCAACATCACTGTTTGTAAGGAAACAAGCCATATCAAAATCGTGAATTGTCATATCAAGGAAGATACTTGCTGCACTGTAGCCAACAGGTGGTGCCTGTGGGTCACGAGAAGTGATTTTAAGAATCTGTGCTTCACCGATTTTGCCTTCGTCATAAGCCTTACGAACTGCTGCAAAGTTGTGGTCAAAACGACGGTTGAAACCTACCTGGAATTTGCATTCTGGATGAGCCTTGAGAGCGTCTGCAATTTCAAGAATCTTATCAACTGTGTTTGCAAGTGGTTTTTCACAGAATACATGCTTACCTGCATTGATTGCTTCAATTGAAATTGGAGCATGTGTGTCAGTTGATGAACAAACAAGAACTGCATCGATGTCTTTATCTTCAATGATTTTTGTGTAATCTGTGTAAATCTTTTCTACACCAAATCCTTCGCAGAAAGCCTTTGTTTCGTCATTCATAAATGGGTCTGCAATAGCAACAACTTCTGCGCCCTTTACCTGATATGAAATTGATTCAAGGTGCACTTTACCAATACGGCCAGCACCGATAATACCGATTTTAAACATAATAATTTCTCCTTATATTTTATGTGTTAATTTATAAGATTTTTCTTGCAAGACAATGTGGCACAAAATCTTAATAAACAAAATTTTTAGAGATTTTTTCGTTAGACAAGGCACGGCAACGAAGGAATATGCGGATATTTCGAGTTGCCGTAACGCAGTATCACGGAAAAATATCAAAAATTTATATAGTGCCGTCCCAAGTTGAAACAGTTGTATTTGTCTTTTCTTCTTCGTCAAACCAGTGTGTTGTAACTGACTTTGATTCTGTGAAGAAACGGTATGCATCCTTACCAAGACAGTGGAGGTCACCGAAGAATGACTGCTTGTGTCCTGAGAATGGGAAGAATCCAACTGGAACAGGAATACCAACGTTGATACCAACCATACCACCATCTGTATGACGCTGGAACTCACGAGCAAAGTAACCGCTCTGTGTATAGATAACTGAGCCATTTGCATATGGGTTAGCATTCATAATTGCAAGACCTTCTTTGAAATCCTTACAACGTTTAACGCAAAGAACTGGTCCGAATACTTCTTCCTGACCGATTGTCATATCAGCTGTAACCTTATCAAAGATTGTAGGTCCGATAAAGTAGCCGTTTTCATAGCCTTCAACCTTAACATCACGACCGTCAAGAACGAGCTCTGCACCTTCGTCAATGCCCTTCTGAATGTCAGCAAGAACTTCTTCGTAATGCTTCTTGTATGTAATAGGTCCGAGTTTTGATGTCTTTTCCCAAGATGGACCAACCTTAATATTCTTTGCCTGTTTAACAAGCTCAGCAACAAACTTATCTGCAATTGCTTCTTCAACAACACAGCAAGTAAGAGCCATACAACGCTGACCTGCACAACCATAAGCAGAGTTGATAACACCTGCTACTGTTCTTTCAAGTGCACAGTCTGACATAACAAGAGCATGGTTCTTAGCCTGAGTAAGAGCCTGACAACGCTTACCTGCAGCTGCTGCACGAGAGTAAACCTTAAGACCAACAGGAGTTGATCCAACGAATGTGATACCCTTAACATCAGGATGGTCAAGAATTGTATTTACTTCGTTTCTTGAGCAAGTGATAACATTGATAACACCGTCAGGAACGCCTGCTTCTTTATAAATTGCAGCAAATTTCATTGCTGTTTTTGGTGTAAGAGATGCTGCTTTGAGAACCATTGTATTACCTGTTGCAACACAAGTCGGAGCCATCCAACCGAATGGAATCATTGCAGGGAAGTTAACAGGAACGATACCTGCGAAAACACCGAGAGGTTCACGATACTTAACTGTATCATAACCTGATGAAGCATCCATAAGGCTTTCACCCATCATAAGAGATGGAACCTGAGTTGCAAGTTCTGTACCTTCTTTTGCCTTGAGAACGTCGCCTTCTGCTTCGCCCCAAACTTTACCGTTTTCGCAAGCAACGCACATTGTGAGTTCTTCCATATCACGGATAATAAGTTCACGGATTTTATAAAGAATCTGTGCTCTCTTGATTGCTGGCGTTGCACTCCAGCCTGGGAATGCTGCCTTTGCTGCTGCAATTGCTTCAAGAACTTCGTCATTTGTACAGCAAGGTGCCTGTCCTACAACTTCACCTGTGCTTGGATTGTGAAGGTCATACCACACATCAGTTTTTGAATCTTTGAACTGACCGTTCACAAAATATTGTAATTTTTCTACTGCCATTTTTATTTACTCCTTAATTGGATTGATTGTAAATTTATTTGTAAATTGTAGGGGCTGACGACCTCGGCAGCCCGAACAAAATCTACAAGAATACTTATTGCGGGGCGTCGAGTCGCCGCCCCCTACAAACTCTCTATCAGTTTGTTATTATAAACCAGAAACTTCTGCGATGTACTTACGAGCTTTGAGTGCATACTCGAAAGGATTTGCAATTGCAGGGTCCTGTTCTGCCTCAACAAGAACATATCCTTCGTATCCTGTTTCTTCAAGAACGTCAAATACAGGCTTGAAGTCGATTACGCCGTCACCAGGAACTGTAAAAGCACCTGCACGAACACCCTGTAAGAAGCTCATTTTTTCTGCCTTAACCTTTGCCACAACATCAGGACGGATATCCTTAAGATGTACGTGACGGATTCTCTTTGCATACTTCTTGAGAACTGCCATATAATCTTCACCACAATATGCAAGGTGACCTGTATCGAAAAGAAGACCGAAAAGTTCAGGGTCTGTGTTTTCCATCATTCTGTCAATTTCAGCAGCTGTCTGAACAACTGTACCCATATGGTGGTGGAAACAAAGTGCAATACCCATATCCTTTGCAACTTTACCAAGCTTGTTGATACCTGTGCAAAGCATTTCCCATTCTTCGTCATTCATAACATATTTGTCATCGAAAATTGAAAGTTCTGTACCCTGAATTGAGTGTCCCTGCTCAGAGATACCAACAACCTTTGCACCCATTTCTTTAAGGAAAGTGATATGCTCGATGAAGTCCTTTTCAACTTCTTCATAAGGCTTTGTGATAAGGAAGCTTGAGAACCATGCGTTGCAAATCTGCATACCACGAAGTTCAAGTGCCTTTTTAAGCACCTTTGTATCTCTTGGGTACTTGTTACCAACTTCACAACCAGTGAAACCTGCAAGTGCCATTTCAGAAATGCACTGTTCAAATGTGTTTTCAGCACCAAGGTCAGGCATATCGTCATTTGTCCATGCGATAGGTGCAATACCGAGTTTTACTTTATTTTTGTCAAGCATATTAGTATCTCCTTGCTTTATTTTTATTTTCTTCCTTCTCTGCGAAGGCATTATTTACTTTCTCATTCTTTGAAACAGAAGGAACACCTGTATGCCACCAAGCACCATAACCATCTGTCATTGACTTTGGAAGTACTTTTATGTCAATAAGTGTTGAAACTGTCTGTTTCTGTGAATCAATAAGAGCAAATTCAAGTTCTTCCATTGTCTTTGCTGTATATGTCTTACAACCGTAAGCTGCAGCTGCCATAGCAAAGTCAATAGGAATCAAATCGCCTAAAAGAGCACCATTATCATCTCTGTAACGGAATTCTGTTGCAAGATTTCCGATACCGTTTGACATCTGGAGGTTGTTGATACAACCGAAACCACTGTTATCGAAAAGAAGAACATTGATTTTCTGATTTTCCTGAATACTTGTTACAAGCTCAGAATGGAGCATCAAATAGCTTCCGTCACCACACATTGCATAAGATTCACATTCAGGATGAGCCATCTTGCTACCCAATGCACCTGCGATTTCGTAACCCATACATGAATAACCATATTCCATATTGTATGAATAACGCTTATCAGAAGTCCACATTCTCTGTAAACATCCCGGGAGTGAACCTGCAGCACCTGTACAAAGAGCATCAGCAGGAATGAGTTTACGAATCATAGCAAGTGCTGCTGTCTGAGTAATCACACCACCGATTTTCTCAACAAATTCAGGAATTGTCTTTTCATCACGAGCAGCGATAAGTGGTTTGAAGTTTTCGTCATAGCTATAATTTGCAAGGAATTCCATTTCCTTGTCCCAACCGTCTTTCGCATCCTTGATTTCAGTTGTGTATGCTGATTTATAACCAACTTTGCGAAGTTCATCACCGAGTGCGATGATACCAAGTTTAGCATCAGCAACCATCTTTGTTGAATCAAGTTTATATGCATCAAAACGTGATGTGTTGATTGTTACCATCTTAACATCATCTTTGAAAAGTGATTTTGAAGCAGTTGTAAAGTCAGAGAAACGAGTACCGATACCGATTACAACATCCGCATCATTTGCCATTACGTTACCTGCTGAGTTACCTGTAACACCAAGTCCGCCGAGATTGTATTTGTCAGATGAAAGGCAAGCAGTTTTACCACTCTGTGTTTCTGCGAAAGGAATGTTGAATTCTGCACAGAACTTTTCAAGTGCTTCACCTGCTTCTGAGTAACGAACGCCACCACCACAGATTACAAGTGGTTTTTTCGCATTCTTAACTGCATTTACAACATCTTCTAATTCTTCACAAGCCACCGGCATACGAACAATTTTATGTACTCTCTTTGCAAAGAATGAATCTGGGTAATCATAACTTTCACCCTCAACATCCTGACAAAGACAAATTGCAACTGCACCTGCATTTGCAGTATCTGTAAGTGCTCTCATTGCATTTATCATCGCTGACATAAGCTGTTCAGGACGAGCGATTCTATCCCAATATCTTGTAACTGCTTTATAAGCATCGTTTGTTGTTGTTGCAAGTGAATTTTCCTGTTCAAACTGTTGAAGAACAGGGTCAGGCTGACGGGTTGAGAATGTGTCAGCAGGGAATAAAAGAAGTGGCACATTGTTAACTGTTGCAGTTGCAGCTGCAGTAATCATATTAGCTGCACCAGGGCCGATTGAAGATGCACAAGCGATAATTTTTCTTCTGTTGTTCATCTTTGCAAAGGCTGTTGCAACATGAGCCATACCCTGCTCATTTTTGCCCTGATAAACTTTAAGTCCACCCTTGTCAGAGTCAAGTGCTTCACCAAGACCTAAAACAATACCGTGACCGAAAACTGTAAAAATTCCGTCAACGAACTTTGTTTCAACACCATCGAAAGACACATACTGATTGTCAAGGAACTTAACGAGTGCCTGAGCCATTGTCATTTTTGCCATAATATCATCTCCTGTTAAAAAGGTAGTTTATTTATACATCTAACAACCACTTATGTTTAGGGTCGTCAATTCTTGTTTTTATCCATGGGTCATTTTCTAAATGTCTAATCATCCAAACATAGCACATTGAATACCCTGGTGCTGCAACCTGCTGATGAGTTTTCATCGGTGTAATACAGAGAACACCCTGGTCCTCAACCTTATAGCAATCATCACCATTGAAGCCTACACCAAAACCTTGTGGTTTATCGAATTCATAGTAATAAACTTCAGGCTGTGGATGATAATGTGGTGGATAACTTGACCAGCAACCAGGCTTATGAATAACCTCACCAAGTACCATATTTGAATATGGTGCATTTTCGTAGTCAAAAAGTGTAAGAACCTGTCTGTGTGCTGTTCCGTTCCACTGGTCTTTGCCAAATTCCTGTAAAATTACATTTTCAGGACTATACCATACAAATCCGAAATCATTTTCGTTGTCAGTCTGCTGAATGAGAATTCGGGAATCTGCATTTGCAGTAACAGTTACTTCATTGTTTCTTGAAAAATGAACACAGTATGGTCTGTCAATAAACTGATTCTCTCTTTTTGCATTTTCAGTTTTTCCGTCGAATTCATATTCAACATCACCTGAAAGCAAAAGAATTGCAGTTTCATTCTTTTCGTCACAGATTGCGAATGTTTCCCCTGCTTTTAACACCTTTGTTTTGATGTTCATGAGCATATCGGCATTTTTGCCGTTCATCTCACAAAGGATTTTTTCGTTGTTTTCATTAAAAATTGGATTTTCGTACATAGTATCACCTATCTATAATCTGTCTTTATCATCTGTCAATGAGCCATTGGCGTGAATTGAAATAACATCACCTAAATATGTTGGTTCAGGCTGTATTATGCAATAAAAGAAATCTTTGGTTCTTGCCAAGGCTTCACGAATGTCGTTATAGATTGGATATTCAAGCCTATCTGCTGCGAAACCATAAGCATCAATTCCCAATTTTCTCGCATTGTACACAGCACGATACAAATGATATTCCTGGGTCACAATAACCATTTTTTCAACCTGAAAAACATCTCTTGCACGATACATTGATTCATAGGTCGAGAAGCCTGCATGGTCCATAAAAATGTTATCGGTAGGAACTCCTTTTTCGATTGCAACATCTTTCATTTTGTTGACTTCGTCGTATTCTTCTCTGCCGTGGTCACCACTCATAAGCATTTTTTCAGAACAACCTGTTTCATAAGCTACCAGCCCAAAATCAAGTCTTTCCTGAAGCATTGGTGACGGCTCACCATCCCAAAGACCTGCACCAAGCACCATTATGCAATCAAAATTTTCGCTTTTCAAATCTTCTTCTGTTAAAATGTAGTCACTTACATAAGAAATCATATAGGCATTAATGCCGACTACAGCTACCCCACCGAGCAAACAAGCACAGAGCACCGCAATTATTACCCCTTTAAATGCTTTGTTTTTCAATAATTTCTTAATCATTTTATTCACCGTTTTAGCTATAACAAGCTTTAATAGAACAGCTTATTTTTGAGCAGATTTTTCGTAAGACAATGTTGCCGAGGTGAAGTTGTATCGGGTATACCACGAACCGAAAGCAACGAAGTATTACGGAAAATATGCCAAAAAGAATTAGCCACGAGCTATCATTTCACCATATTCTGCTTTTTCGTCTGCAATAAATTTCTTAACTGCATCAACTGTTGGCATATCCTGTGAACAAGCGTGGGATGCAACGAGCATTGCAGCTGATGCTGAACCGAATTCAAGAGCATCAATGATTTCCCAACCTTCAAAAATACCGTAAAGGAATGCACTTGCATATCCGTCACCGCCACCGAATGACTTGAGAAGCTTTACAGGGAATGGTTTTATTGAATAGCTTTCACCATCGTTTGTATATGCTGTTGAGCCTTCCTTACCGTGCTTGATAATTACGATTTTTGCGTTCTGTGAATGCCAGTATGCTGCAGTTTCTTTGTCTGTCATACCAACCTTGATGAATTTTTCTGTAAGGTCATATTCCTCACGAGAGCCAAGAATGATATCTGCTTCACGAGCAACTGATGAATAGTAAATTGCGATTTCATCACTGTTTTTCCAGTTGTATGCACGGTAGTCGATATCAAAAATAATTGGCACACCATTTTTCTTTGCAAGAGCCACAGCCTTAAGTGCTGCTTCTCTTGATGGGCTTTCTGCAAGTGCAGTACCTGAAATGAGAATTGCTTTTGCCTTATTGATATAATCTTCGTCGATGTCAGCAACATCTAATTTTAAGTCAGCAGCTTCGTTACGATACATAACGATTGAGCTTTCTGTTTCTGACTTAATTTCAGTGAATGTAAGACCGATTTTTTCACCGTTCTGACAACGCTTGATATGAGAAGTATCAATTCCTTCGTTATCAAAGTAATCAGTTACGAATGTGCCAAGCTGGTCGTCGGAAACTCTTGCAAAGAAACCACATTTTTTACCAAGTCTTGCAAGACCTACTGCAATGTTTGCAGGAGAACCACCAAGATATCTCTTAAATGTTGTGCTTTCGTTAAGTGGGCAGTAATAGTCAACAGGATTAAGGTCAACTGCAACTCTGCCCAAAAGGATTAAATCAAACTCTTTGTTGTTATCAAATTCAATGTATTTCATAGTATTTCTCACCTTTCCATAAAGCTGAACACTTTAATATGTCTTTTAACATTTTCATAAACGCCTTCTACCATTTTTGAGCTCAACTCAAAGTAGTTAGCCTTTTCTTTTGTATTACAATAATCATGAGCATATCTTGCAAGATGGTCAAAACTTGCAGTTGCAATATTTATTTTTCGGACGCCAAGCATAATTGCCTGCTGGAACATTTCGTCTGTAATTCCTGTTCCGCCATGAAGAACGAGTGGTGTTTCAACCATTTTATTAATATCATCCAAAACATCAAAACGAAGATTAGGAAGTACCGGATAATTACCGTGTGCATTACCGATTGCCACCGCCAATGCATCAACTCCTGTTTCATCACAAAAAAGCTTTGCGTCATCAGGATTTGTACATAGAATTTCGTGTGCCGCACCGTCACCCTCATTACCACCGACCACGCCAAGCTCAGCTTCAACAGTTGCACCATATTTGTCAGCCATTTCGCGTACCTGTTTTACTGTACGGATATTCTCTTCTAAAGGAAGTGTTGAACCATCAAACATTACTGATGTAAATCCGAGTTCAAGAGCTTTCTGTACAGTTTCAACCTTAAGACCGTGGTCAAGATGTACTGCAATATCCACCTTGGAGTTCTTTGCAGCAGAAATCATCATAGGTCCCATAAGCTCAAGTGGTGAGTTTTTAAGTCTGCACTCTGCAATCTGAAGAATTATAGGCATATTAAGCTCTTCAGCAGCAGCAACAGCACCCATAACCATTTCCATATTGCCTACGCTGAACGCACCGACGGCAATATTATTTTTCTCGGCATTACTGAGTAGTTTTTTCATTGGAACTAACGCCATAAAAGCACACTCCAATCCATTTTGTTATAATCAATTCATTGTAACACTTTACAGCCATAAAATCAATGTTTTATAGGTAAAAAATAGAAGCTTTTTTCTGTACAAAATCACATAAAAAAGTCCGTCAACCAATTGGTCGACGGACTTTTGAATAAATTCTTTTTTGCAACCAAGATTTAAGAAGTGGTTACTTTTTTATTTAACCCATTTAAGTTTCCACATAACAAATGCGCCACCAACGGAAGCGACAATACCCGGGAAAAGAAGTGTACTTGCACCAAGGCCCGGAGCAACAAGAAGAATAACAACCATTATAAGAATCGGGAAAATTGAAATTTTCCAATGTTTGCTGAAATAACCTGCTGCAAGAGCACCGAAAAGTGCAGGTTGAACCTGCTCAAAAGCCGGTTTAAGCAACGGACTGCTTGTAAAGGAATCAAGGAACGGTGCAAAAGCAAGAACACCGATTGCAAGAACAATTGTTGTAACGATTGATGAAGTTGCAATAGAAATTGTTGAAACAACTTCACCTTCTTCCGAGTTAGGGTCAACATCTGCACCTTCCATAGCATTAAGAGCACAAGGAAGTTTAAGGTTAGGGATATTACCTGTTACGAATGAAAGGTATGTACCGCCGGCACCAAGCATTGGAGTATAAAGAAAAACCTCAATAATTGAAGTTGCCCAGAAAATAATCGCAAAGCTCAATAAGCCTTTTATAATTCCACTTATAGGCGGCCATGCATTAAGGTGAATACAAATTGCCAGAGGGAATGAAAACAATGCAAAAATAGCAGAAATACTTGATATTCTTCCCCATGTATGTACCCGGTCAAAATATGATCTTTCTGTTCTGTTCTTCTTCATAATTAACCCCTCCATTCAAGTGTAGCAATATCATTTGGTAAAATGTTGAAAGTTGCAACTGCCACAACCATTGCGATTATCATACCGATAGGCATAACAAATGGCTCCAATTTAGAAAGCTTAAATTTCTTTGCAACAAATTCAAGTGCAAGAGATACTGCAACTGCAGTAATAAGAGTTACAATGGAAAGGACACCTGCGCCGTCACCGATAACGTCTTCTTTACCTGAACCTGCTATTGCACGGGCAACGAAAGCACCTATAATACCGATGAAAACAGCAGGGGAAATCAGATTCATAAAACCTGCAACACCATTTTTCTTGGGCTTTTCTTCTGCGTTCTCAGCCTGTGTTGTTTCTTCTTTATTAAGGCTTCTCATTTTCTTGTTGAGTGGTTTTGCAACAAAAGGAAGTAAAAACAATGACAAACAAATACCCAATGTCATAACCCATGCAACACCGGCAAATACAACAGGGTCAGAAACTTCCACTGCCATACCACCCTGGTGACCAAGAGCTTCCATAGCAGATTCTGCTGCTGTTGATTCGTACATAAGGTTACCGATAACCGAAAGTCTTACCCACGGAAGAACAAGTCCCAAAGCAGGTGCAAGGGCGATAACCGTTGCCAACACCGATAAGGCAGAAGGTAATGTAAACATCGTACTTGAAGTTATAACATTACGAAGTTTTTCTTTGCTTATTCCGAGCTTTTGCCCTTGTTTCCAGGCTTTTACAAGGAAAAATACAGCCTGAGAAAGAACAAACAAAATGATACAACCGGCTATAATATACATAGTCGGGCTACTTTTAAACATATCTTTCATCTCCTAATATAAATATAGTAATATTAAACCACTTTTTTGTCCTAAAATCAATAACAAAATCAAAAATAGAAATGCCCCCTGCGCAAAACAAGGGACAATTGCTGTTATTTTTCTTCTTTTGATTCAATGTTTTTAAGTAAATCCATAATACTCATATAGAAATTCTGTGTTTCATCCTTATCGGCTAAAAGACCGATAGCAGTACCATGGTCACCGTCACGAATAGGCATAACATTCCATATTCCCGGTTCATATTCCATACCCTCTGTGTACTGAACACTTGGTTCATCAGGTGGTGAACAAGCAGCAATAACATCAACAAGTCCATCGTTACCGCCACTGTTATCCACGCCCTTCTGTCTTGAGTTATGAAGCAAAAGGAAGGATGTGAGATGCATAAGCGGTAAGTCTGTTTTTCGTGCTAATTCTTTTTTCTTATTTTCATCATACTCAACTGCATTGAACGGGAAAGAGAAATAATAAATACTTGGCACAATCTCCACCATATCATTGAGTTTTGTTATACCCTTTGGTGACAATCCAAAAACAATATTATCATCCGATTCCTTATATTGTTTTCTCACAAATTTTCGTGCCTGATGGCCTGTTTCAGCATCCTTATGTCCAGGTGTATTTGTAAGACCAAATTGTTCCAAATGAAAATCAACTGCTGTTCCGTTAAGTGGTGAACGGCCCATTGCACAGGAGTAAAAAACAGCACCGGCTCTTATTGGACGCAGTAATTTATGCTTTTCTGCAACCTCGAATGTATCTATAACACCCAAAGGTGAACAGATTGCACTCAAGCTATAAATCATATCAGAGTGACCACCTTTGAAAAGCTCTGAGGTTTCTTCACCTGTTAAAGCAACTTCTCTCGGGTCACCATAAGTTAAAAGGTGTGAAAGTACACGAATACAAAGGCCGCCAAAGCTATGTCCAATCAAATGAACTTTTTTCTCACTACTCCAACCCTCAAACAATGGTTTTTCATAGGTTCTGCCAAATCGACGATGCTCATGACGTTGAGAATGAGCTGCACCATAGTCAACTTTTGTGCCTATCAACTGAGCGTAAAGCTCACAAGCCTGGTCCCATGCAGAAGAAATCGGGCCTACCGATGCAGCATAACATTCATAACCACTTTCGTTAAGAAAGTCCGTAAGACTTCCTGTTGTTGCACCCCAATAAGGCATTTTTTTGTTAATACCCTCATTTTCACCCCAACCAAACATACCATGGACAAAAATTATTGGATAATTCAACTTTTTTTCCATTATTTCACCCCATTTTATAATTTAAATAAACACATTCCCCTTTTATGTTCATATATTAACATTATTTAACAAATTTTTCAAGACATTAATTTTAAATCCCACAATATAAAAAGCATATCACAATCAAACATCGCTTCACTTGTTTTTTGTCGGTTTAAATCATTAAATTTAATATTGACAAAAGAAAAGAAATACTATAAAATATAGTACAATCAATTTAATAGCCCTTATCAAAAACAGTGAAGAAAACAAGACATAAATCACTCGCTTTCAGAGAGTTGCCGTCCGGTGCAAGGCAACACAGTGCTTATGTGTATAACTCATTTCGGAGTTGCATGGGTGAAATCATAGCCCGTGACGGTTGACCCCGTTATCAAGTCGGACTTTGTCAGAAGTCGCTAAGGTCGGTTTTTACCGATGAATTAGGGTGGTACCACGGTAGAATTTTTCCATCGTCCCTATCAATGTGTTGATAGAGGGCGTTTTTTATTTTGGAGGTAGATTTTATGAAACAAGGATGCCAGAAATACATCCCATTTGAGCCAATCAATATTCCTGACAGACAGTGGCCGTCAAAAGCAATTGAAAAGCCACCTGTATGGTGCTCAGTTGACCTTCGTGACGGTAATCAGGCACTTATTGACCCGATGAATCTTCAGGAAAAAATCGAATATTTCAAAACTCTTATCAAAATCGGATTCAAGGAAATCGAAGTTGGTTTCCCATCAGCATCCGAAACTGAATACGAAATTCTTCGTACACTTATTGAAAAAGACCTTATTCCTGATGATGTCACTATTCAGGTTCTTGTTCAGAGCCGTGAACACCTTATCAGAAAGACTTTTGAAGCAATTGACGGTGCTAAAAATGTAATCATCCACTTCTACAATTCAACTTCAACTCTTCAGAGAAAAGTTGTTTTCAAGAAGGACATGGATGGCGTTATTGATATCGCTGTTCAGGGCGCAAAGCTCATCAAGGAGCTTACTGACGAATTGAAGTCACAGAAGGATGTTAACATCCGTTATGAATATTCACCTGAAAGCTTTTCAGGCACAGAAATGGACAATGCTGTTCTTATCTGTGAAAAGGTTATGGAAGCACTTGATATCAACGAAAACAACAAGATTATCCTTAATCTTCCTGCAACTGTTGAAGGCAGCACTCCAAACGGTCACGCTGACCAGATTGAATATTTCTGCCGTAAACTTAAGAATCGTGAAAATGCAATCATCAGCTTGCATCCTCATAACGACAGAGGTACTGCTGTTGCTGCTGCTGAGCTTGGTCTTTTAGCAGGTGCAGACAGAATTGAAGGCACTCTTTTCGGTAACGGTGAAAGAACAGGTAATGTTGACATTGTTACACTTGCTCTTAATATGTACACACAGGGCATTGACCCGGGTCTCGATTTCTCAAATATGAACGAAATCAAGGAAATGTTTGAAAGAACAACAAAGATGCCTGTTGACCCAAGAAAGCCTTATGGTGGTGAGCTTGTATTCACTGCATTTTCAGGTTCACATCAGGATGCTATCAACAAGGGTAAGGAATATATGCGTACAAGCGGTACAGAATATTGGGAAGTTCCATACTTACCTATCGACCCTGCCGATGTTGGTCGTGAATATGAACCAATTATCCGTATCAACAGCCAGTCCGGTAAGGGTGGTGTTGCATACATTATGGCAGAATATGGATACAATATGCCGAAGGCTATGCATCCTGAATTCTCAAAGATTGTTCAGAAGGTTTGCGACGAAAAGGGAAAAGAACTCGCAAAAGAAGAAGTTTATGCACTTTTCCAGCAGGAATATCTCAATGTTACAGGCCCTTACAAATTGCTTAGCTACAAATTCTTTGAAGAAAGAGAACACGGCGAAGAACAGTCAAGAGTACACTTTGTTGGTACTATTCAGTATAACGGTAATGAGCCACAGCAGATTGAGGGTATCGCATCAGGTCCTATCGGTGCATTCTGTCAGGCTATGAACACAATCGGTCTTGGCGAATACAAATTTATCGACTACTCAGAGCATGCTTTCTCTGTTGGTTCAGACTCAAAGGCTGTCAGCTACATTCACATTACAAACCCACAGGGCAAGGATGTTTTCGGTATCGGTATTTCACACAATATCAACTATGCATCAATCAAGGGTATCCTTTGTGCAGTTAACCGTTGTATGCCAAATGTGGTTAGAAAGGACTAATTATTATGAAAGAATATAATATTGTAGTATTAAAAGGTGACGGAATCGGTCCTGAAATCGTTGATGAAGCACTTAAAGTGCTTGATGCAACAGGTGAAAAATACGGATTCAAGTTTAACTATGATTATAAGCTTATGGGTGGTTGTGCTATTGATGCAACAGGTGAACCACTTCCACAGGAAACTGTTGATGCTTGTAAAAATGCTGACTGCGTTTTCCTTGGTGCAGTTGGTGGTCCTAAGTGGGACACACTTCCAGGAAGTCAGCGTCCTGAAGCAGGTCTTTTAGGTATCCGTGGCGCATTGGGACTTTATGCTAATCTTCGTCCTGCAAAGATTTTTGAACCACTTAAATCTGCATCACCTATCAAAGACAGCATTATCGGTGACGGACTTGACATTATGATTGTTCGTGAACTTACAGGTGGTATCTATTTCGGTGAACGTGGCAGAAAAGAAGTTGACGGAGCTCCTGCTGCTTACGATACAGAAATGTATTCAGTTCCTGAAATCGAAAGAATCGCAAGAACTGCTTATGAAATGGCTATGAAGAGAAACAAGAAGCTCACAAGCGTTGACAAGGCAAACGTTCTTGAAAGCTCAAGACTCTGGAGAGAAACTGTTATTAAGATGTCAGCTGAATATCCTGAAGTTGAGCTTAACCATATGTATGTTGATAACTGTGCAATGCAGTTAGTAAGAAATCCCGGTCAGTTCGATGTTATCGTTACTTCAAACATTTTCGGTGATATTCTTTCTGACGAAGC
>JAZSHP010000057.1:0-17453 GCA_045533355.1 Candidatus Fimenecus sp. | reverse complement strand
AATGAACAAAAATATACTCCCCTACACCATAATGTAAGGGAGTAGGATATTATTTACTGTTTTGCACCGTTATCAAACATTTCAAGAACCTTAACACTTGCTGCAAAGCAATCTGCAAGACATACCTTATTAAGTTTTTCAGGTGTATCAAGTCTTGTGTGATAGAAATCAGGAAGTGCATGATTAAGTGCTGTAATACCTGTTGAACGCATACCAGCCTGTGCGAATGCTGCTGAGTCAGTAGCACCACCAAGTGGAGGAACTACGCCCTTACCACAATGAATTCCAAGCTCCTGACAAGCTTCGTAATATAAATCACCAACATCTTTATCAGCTTTTACTGTAGCATTAAGGTCACGATAGTTTACCTGCATATATTCAGACTGTGTAATTGTATCATATGAATATACAAATGTAGGAACATCATCAAATTCTTTAGCGTGAGCTTCGCACCATGCTTTTGCACCGCGAAGACCTGATTCTTCAGAACCTGTAAGAACAACACCGATTTCTGTGTTTTCTAATTCAATACCTTCATCCTTGAGAGCCTTAAGGATAGCGATACCAATATAACAACCTGAAAGGTTATCATTAGCGCCGTCAACAACTCTCTTTTTGTTCCACATAAAGTAAAGGCCAAACCAGAACGGAACAAAAGCAAGACCGCCAAGACCGAGTCTTGTTGCAAGTTCAGGGTTAACACCTACAAGCTTTGCAATGGCAATACCCACCATATAGAAAGCACCAATAAAGCATACAAACATATGAATATCGAAGCCAAGGTATGTAAACTTATATTTAAATGGCCATTCCCATGTTGCGTCAGGATGTCCGTTAAAAATAATTCTACGCTTAACTTCACCTGTAGGCTTCTTAAAGCCTGCTGCATTGTGACCGATTTCTTCTTTGAATACTTTATCCACAGTTTTCTTGTAAAGACCAAACTGTAAGAAGCAAAGTACAAGACCAATCGCAATAAATACAATTGAAAGTACCGGCATAAAGAAATATGATGCAAGAGCTAAGAAACAACATGTAATTGTGAAATAAATCCAGCCATAGAATGAATCAGGATTTTCCTTAAACTCGTCAACATAAACTGTGTCACAGCCTAAATCCTTCAACTGTTCAGCCATATACTCACATGCCTGTTGTTCACCTTTTGAGCCGGGTGCTCTCTTTTCAAACTTGTTGCAAATGTGAGTTATTTCATCAATCATAAATTGAGCTGCTGAATCTTTTTTTGCAATAATCTTTTTTAAATCCATACTGAAATCCCCCTAAAAATTTTTATTGTAAATACTTTACCATAAAAAATATAAAAAATCAACAAAAACGAACAAATAAAAGGCAAAAGCACAAGGAAATCCCTGTGCTTTTATGTATATATTATGTTTTAATTATTCGCTCTTCATTTTTGCGAAACAATCGCTACAATATACCGGTCTGTCATCCTTTGGTTCAAAAGGAATCTTAGCTTCGCCACCACATGAAGCACATGTTGCTGTGTGGTAAACTCTTTCGCCACGATTAGCATTCTTACGAGCTGTACGGCATTCTTTACATGACTTTGGCTCGTTTACAAGTCCTTTCTCTGCATAAAATTCCTGTTCACCTGCTGTAAAAACAAATTCGTTTCCACAAGTTTTACAGATGAGTGTCTTGTCTTCGTACATTTTGATAACCTCACAAAATTTATTTTTACCCTATACGGATTTGCACCGCATCATTTGATAATGCTCAACTATGAGTTTTGGGCATATTTATTTACCAGACTGAAACGAACGAACCTTTCGGCGTATTCTCTGTATTGCATTGTCTACAGATTTAGCATCGCAATCAAGGATATCGGCAATTTCAGAATATGTAATACCTAATAATAAAAGTTTAAAAACTTTTCTTTCTGATTTTGAAAAATTACTTTCGGCAAATTGCAGAATTTCATCTAATTCTTCATTTATAATAACTGAATCTTCCGGTGAAGGATAATGATATACATTCAAAGCTTCACTATCAACATAATCATCTATATCAACACTGTTGTTAATAACATCATCAGATTTGCGAAGAAGTGAAATCATTTTACGAAAAGTAACTGTTGATGAGTATGTACCGAACTTTGCACCATTATTTTCATCATACGAGTAGATTGCAGAAACAAAACCAATCATACCCTCCTGATATAAATCATCAAAATCCAATCCATGTAAATTCTTAAAAGAATGTGCCTGTCCGAGTATTTTATCAGAATATCTTTCAATTAACAGGGACAACGCAACACTGTCGCCACTTTTTGCACGAAATATCAGTTCATTATCGTCAAAATTGTTAACTGAATTATTACTCAATATATCACCTCTAAATGTGTATAAATACACATTAACATTCACTATTATTCAAATTATATCACAAAAAAAATTAATGTCAACAAAAATTTATGTATAGTTTACACAAATCGTCACTATACATCAAAATATAACACAATAATACAAAAGGCGTGTTCATTAACGAACACGCCACAATTTTTATATGAATAATTGTAATAAAATTGAACCTGTACTCAGAATCATTATTCCCGCTAACACAAGTGCAACAACTTTTACAAACATTTCGCGTTTCATATTTTTACACTCCTAAAAGCTTTTTTGCGTCCTGAGAAAACAATTCTGTCTTTTCTTCTGACTCTTTTCTTGTTTCTCCACAAGCAGTAACATAGACCTTAATTTTTGGCTCTGTACCGGATGGACGAACAATTATCTTACTATTATCCTCCAAAGAATATGAAAGGACATTAGACTTAGGAAGATTAATTTCTGTTATCTCCCCTGTCAAAATATCAATATTTTTGCTTTCCTTATAATCAGCAATCTTAACTACTTTCTTATCCGCAAATGTCGTTGGTGAATTTTCACGAAGTGAATTCATAATATCACTCATCTTTTGCATTCCACTGGCACCTTCAAATGCGAAATTCATAACAGTATTAAGATACATACCATATTTTTCATAGATACTATCCATAAACTTCTTCAAAGATATTCCTTTGAGCTTATATACAGCTGCCATTTCAGCAATCATAAGAGAAGCAACAACGGCATCCTTATCTCTTGCATGAATTCCGCGAAGATAGCCATAGGATTCTTCCATACCTACAACAAAATTATCTTCTTTGCCTTCTTTTTCGAGATTTGTAATCAATTCACCGATATATTTAAATCCGGTAAGCAAATCAGCAACCTCTGCGTTATATTCTTTGCAGATTGCTTCAATTAAAGGTGTTGTAACAATTGATTTAACAACAACAGGATTTTCAGGCAATTTATCCTGCTCCTTAAGGTTTGAAAGAAGATACTCACAAAGCATTGCACCAACTTCGTTACCTGTCATAAGAACAAAATCATCCCCGTCACGGACTGCAATACCAACACGATCACAATCAGGGTCAGTTGCAAGCAACAAATCAGCATCAGTACCTTTTGCAGTTTCAATTGCACATTCAAAAGCCTGACGAAATTCAGGATTAGGATAAGGACAAGTCGGGAAATTACCATCTGGTTTTTCCTGTTCCTTAACGACTATTACATCTTTAATTCCTGCCATTTTAAACACTTTACGGACAGGTTTATTTCCTGCACCATTAAGCGGTGTGTATATAATTTTAAGACCTGATTTTTTAATTGCATCCGGATTTACGCGACAAGAAAGGACTTTTTCATAAAATTCATCATAAAGCCAATCTTCAATGAAATCTACCATATCTTCAGCAAGTGCATCTTCAAAGTCCATTGTCTTAACACCTGTGAACATATCGATATTCTGAATATAGTCATAGGTTTTTGCAGCTGCCTCATCAGTCATCTGATAACCATTAGGGTCATAGCATTTATATCCATTATATTTTGATGGATTATGGCTTGCAGTAATAATAATACCTGATGAACAATTAAGTCTTCTCACAGCAAATGAAAGCATTGGAGTTGGAACAAGTTCAGGGTAAATATACACCTTAATTCCATTTGCAGCCAATACTCCTGCTGCACTTTCTGCAAATTCCTTTGACTTTATTCTTGAATCATATGCAATTGCAACAGATGGGTCTTCAAATGTTTCGTTGAGATAATCCGCCAAACCCTGAGTTGCTTGGTTAACTGTATATACATTCATTCTATTTGTTCCTGCGCCAATTACACCACGCAGACCTGCAGTACCGAACTCAAGATTTTTATAAAAACGGTCAAGAATTGCCTCACTATCACCCTTTATTCCCTCAAGTTCAGGAATAAGGTCTTTATCTAAATTTGCTGATGACAACCACAAATCATAAAGTTTGTTTATATCATTCATTGTAAAACCTCCAAACTTTGCTGTATATATTTTATCCTATTTTATGTCAAATGTAAATATGATTTCAATTTAATATTGAAAATAATATTAACATTATAGTATAATTATAACATCAAAATTGGGATGTGATGTTTTGTTCTCAAGAATTATAAGTCTTGGACTTTTTGGTATGGAAGCATACAAGGTTATTGTTGAAGCTGACATTTCAGGTGGATTGCCACGATTTGATATTGTTGGACTTCCTGATACAGCAGTTTCTGAAAGTAGAGAAAGAGTTCGTTCTGCAATTAAAAATGCTAATTTACAATATCCTGTCAGTCGAATCACAGTAAATCTTGCTCCTGCTGATATAAAAAAAGAAGGACCTATTTATGACCTTCCAATTCTTATTGCTCTGCTTAGTGCAAACGACCAGCTAAAAGGTGTTACTGAAGATATGGCCTTTATCGGAGAATTGGCACTTGATGGAGAATTGCGAAAAGTCAACGGTGTTCTTCCTATGGTCCTTTGTGCCAAAAAGAACGGAATTAAAAAGATTTTTATTCCGTTTGAAAACGCTAGTGAAGGTGCTGTTGTAAGAGGCATTAATGTATATCCTGTTAAAAATGTATTCCAATTATTAAAACATCTGACAGGTATTGAAGAAATCAAGCCCGTTACAAGTGAAGAATACAAGGAATATTACAACCCTGTTAATATACCTGATTTTGCTGATGTAAGAGGTCAGGAAGAGGTTAAACGAGCATTGGAAATTGCTGCTGCAGGCGGACATAATGTGCTTATGGTTGGACCTCCGGGTTCAGGTAAAAGTATGCTTGCAAAAAGAATGCCTTCAATTTTGCCCGATATGACATTTGATGAATCAATAGAAACAACAAACATATATTCCATCGCCGGTGCATTGCCAAGTGGAATTTCATTAATAAGGTCAAGACCATTCCGTTCACCTCATCACACAGTATCCCCTGCCGGACTTTCAGGTGGTGGTGCAATTCCGAGACCCGGTGAAGTATCGTTGGCACATAACGGAGTTCTTTTCCTTGATGAATTACCTGAATTCACAAGAAATACACTTGAGGTGCTTCGACAACCTATCGAAGATGGTGTTATCAGTATTTCCCGCGTTGCTGCAAAATTCCAATATCCCTGTTCTGTTATGATGATTTGTGCAATGAACCCTTGCCCATGCGGTTATTATGGTCATCCTACAAGACCTTGTACTTGTTCAAATGGTTCTGCTCAAAGATATCTCAATCGTGTAAGCGGTCCTCTTATTGACAGACTTGACATTCACATAAATGTTCCTCCTGTTGATTTTGAAAATCTTTCAGGAAACAGTAAAGCGGAATGTTCTGCTGATATTAAAAAGCGAGTTGAAATAGCAAGACAAATTCAACACAAACGATTTGTCGGTACAAAGATTACCTGTAATGCAAAAATGGATGCATCCGCAACAAGAAAGTTCTGCAAAATGACAGATAATGCTTTGCTTATTCTTAAAACAGCATTTGAAAGATTGTCGTTATCCGCTCGTGCTTATGATAAGGTATTAAGAATTGCAAGAACAATTGCCGACCTTGATAATTCTGAAATCATTGATACACATCATATCACAGAAGCCATTCAATACAGAAGCTTTGACAGAAATTTCGAATAAAAAATTAAACTCCCTTGATATTTTCAAGGGAGTTATTTTGTTAATTTTTAATCTTTGTTATCTGTGGGATTTTACCTATAATCACAGCTACAATAGTTGTAATTATAATTTCAGGAATCATATAGAAACCGTTATAAACTATTGAATATACAAGTGAAAGTGCATTACCACTATATGTATTCATGATTGTCTGACCCCATGAGTAGAAGCCTTCCTGTGTAAAGAACCATTCTGCCCACGCACCATAAAGAATATAGCCAGATAAAATATGTGAAATATAACGGAATGATAATGCTGTAAATGCACCCAAAGATAACGATATACTATCATTTTTAATTGCTTTTTTATACATTGAACCTAAGCCAATTACAGTATAAGCTAAAATGTAATCTAAAAATAACATTAAAATTGCTTTATCTATTCCAAGACCATCCTGTTCAGGCGGTAAAAATGCAGCAGTAATAGTACCGTCTGCAACACCTATTACCATTTCTGCTAAGGAGTAAACAAAACCTGTAATCAAGCCTCTGCCTATTCCGTATTTCCAACCAACAAGAACAATCGGCAACATACTGACAATAGTAATCTGTCCGCCAAATGCCATTTTAGGAACAATTGATTTTGAAACCATTTCCAAAACAATTGCCAGTGCCAACATAACAGCACTTTCTACCAACCAATATAGATTTTTCTTTTTCATTCTCTTTTACCTCCAAATAAAAAAATTCAGCCAAGGAATACCGCAAGGCTGAATGAAAATTTCCTACGCCGGCATTATCCGTATCAGGTTCAATGGTCAGAGGTGGATTAACCTCAATCTCAGCCGACTTACCGTCAGCACCCACAACTATATTTACTTGGCTTGATTACATTATACACCTGACAATTTATTTGTCAAGCATAAAATGTTTAAGTGATGAATAACGTAACTGAGTCTTGTTATTTTCAATCATACTATTAAGACAGCCTATTGTTCCTACAAGAATCATAAGTTTTTTTGCACGAGTTACGGCAGTATATAAAAGATTTCTATAACACAATCTGTTATTAACTGAAATGACAGGCATTATAACTGCATCAAACTCACTACCCTGACTCTTATGAACAGTTATTGCATAGGCTAACTCAATTTCCTGCAACTGTTCTTTCGAATATGTAGCGCGTTTACCCGAGAAATCAATAACTATTGCATCACGACGCATATCAATGGTTTCTATAAAGCCAATATCACCATTGAAAATGCCATCGCCTTCACCATCGGTGGATTCCCAGTGAATATTGTAATTATTTTTTGTCTGCATCACCTTATCTCCTTCACGGAAAAGACGATAACCGGTGTTATATTCTTTTTTATCAGATGAAGGTGGATTAAGTGCTTCTTGCAGCACATTGTTAAGATTGACGGTGCCTGTTTCACCTTTTTTTGAAGGACAAAGAACCTGAATCTGTGTTGTCGGGTCAAATCCGTATGCATTGGTTAATCTTGTTGTTGAGAGCTCTTTTATTGTACGCACTGCATCAAGGTTAAAGCTTCTATGCATCATATAAAAGTCACCTGATTTATTATCGGTGTCAATATGCTCACCATTAACAATGGCATGGGCATTTCGTACAATGTTACTTTCCATTGACTGACGGAAAATTTCTTTTAACTGTACAACCGGCAAAAGCTCACTTTCAATCAAATCCTTAAGTACATTACCGGGGCTTACAGATGGTAACTGGTCACTGTCACCTACCATAACAAGTCGACAACCAAACGGTAAAGCATCCAGAAGGCTTGAAAAAAGGAAAATATCCACCATCGACATCTCATCAACTATGAGTGCCTGACAATCGAGAGGATTACGAAGATTTCTCTTAAAAACAGGTTTATCCCCTTCACCCCATTCAACTTCTAAAAGACGATGAATGGTTGTGGCTGTTCGACCTGTTGTTTCAGTCATTCTCTGTGCTGCACGACCCGTAGGTGCACAAAGAGCAACCTGGAGAAAATCCTTTTCAAACATACTTATAATACCATTAAGTGTTGTAGTTTTACCTGTACCCGGACCACCGGTTAAAATAAGAATTCCTTTATTGACGGCAGTAATGATAGCTTCTTTTTGTAATTCAGCATATTGAATATTACAGGCTTTTTCAATTCTTGAAATATGAGATACCACATCCATTGGGTTTTCCGGTGGGAATCTTAATAATACTTTTAATCTGTTAGCGATACTTTTTTCGGCATTATATGCTTCGGGTAAAAAAACAAAATCAGTATTTCTAATATTTTCAATTATAATTCTTCTCGTTTCCACAAGATTATCTATCGCACATTCAAGTGTTTCCCGGTTTTCATTCAACAAATCGCCTGATGGTGTAAATATCTTTTCAAGTGGCAAACAAGTATGTCCGTTATTATAGTTATGTCTTATAACATAAAGAATACCTGCTTCAACCCTATGTTTTGACTCAGGCTTGGAAGGTAACATTTCTGCAATTTGTTCAGCTCTTTCAAATGAGATTTTTCTCTCGCCCTCACAAAGTATATATGGGTTATTTTCTATAATATCCACTGCATTATTGCCAAGTTTTTCAAACGCAAAAAGACATTCATTGGTTGTAAGTCCGTATTTTGAAAGATTAATAATCAAAGCTCTCGTTGATGACTGTTTTTTATACTCACGACCTATTTTCTTCGCTTTTTCAAGAGAAATACCCTTAATTTCTGCTAATCTTTCAGGCTCGTTTTCTAATATATCAAAAGTTTTTTCCTGAAATTTATCGACAATCCTCAATGCAGTAGATTCACGAACACCTTTTATAGCTCCGCTTGCAAGATAATGATAAAGGTCTTCAACTGTTTCTGGCAATAACGCATTGCAGAAATCAGCCTTAAACTGCCTTCCGTAAACCGAATGATAAACATAGTCACCAACAAGTTCAACTTTATCACCCATTTTTAAATCGGGTGTTGTGCCGACAACTGTAATTTCTTCGTCATTCGTATCGACCTGAAAAACAGTATAGCCATTCACATCGTTGTGATAAGTTATATCGGTAACTATACCTTTTAATTTGATTTTTGTTTCAAATTCTTCCATCAAAAAAATCCTTTATTTTTTCATTTTCCACATAATATATTCCATTACAATCTTTACAGATTTGTAATAGTTCATCTTTTTCCTTATTATTTATTCCTTTATCAAGGACCAATATCTTACCATATATATCCTCATTAATAAAATTCATTCGAATTCTCATTCCATACGCTATTTTACGGACATTCACAGAATTTTCATCGCAAGGAATAATTATGTAATAGGGTTTATCATTTTTAATCAGTAATAATTTTAACATAATCACATAGCAAATTGCAACTGTTCCAATAAGTACAAGGAGAACAAAAACGGACCATATAATTGAATCAATCATAAAAATCACCTCAACTCATTATATGGCTATAGCAATCAAATGTTAAATAACAGTCAAAAGTAATCCGAAATTTTGTTTTAAGTACAATAAAAATCAGGATACAAAAGTACCCTGATATAAAAATGAGTAAATCTGTAAGCCGAGTTCTGTCGTTTAAGGCAATTATCTATCTGCGATATGTGTTGCCACATACCTGAAGCCATCCGTCGGAGTATTTGCCCAGCTGACAACTCCGGTCGATGTTGCATCGGGTAGGGTTTGCTCGGCCGTTACATCTCTGCAACGCCGGTGAGCTCTTACCTCGCCTTTCCACCCTTACCGTAAAAACGGCGGTTATTCTCTATGCACTTTCCCTAAGGTCACCCTCGGCGGCTGTTAGTCGTTACCCTGCTGTGTGATGCTCGGACTTTCCTCACAGACAAAAGTCTGCGCAACTGCCCAATTTACTCATAAATATTAAATTGTAATACCGTCTTTTTTGATTTGAGTAATTTTATTACCCTTAACCATATAGACATTTTTTGAAATATCCATCATAGGTTTATCAGCCATTGAGTCAGTATATAATTCATCAATGGTTACATCACCATAAACTGAACGGAATACTTCTAATTTATGTTCCTTATAACAAATACTGTTTATTTCACCCTTTATGGGGTCAATATCAGAGCCTATGTAATTTTTGATTCCAAGTCTTTCACATATAATCTTCAAAAGACAATATGGACATCCGGAAACAACGATATCATCTTCATTTTGAATCTGTGGATAAAACGCCTTTATTTTCGTCTCATTCTTATCCCAAAATGATTCAAATTCGTCATAGATATTATCATAACCCTGGCAGTATACCTTGAAGGCTTGTCCGTAACTCTCTAAGGCTTCATCAACTGTTATCTTATCAAACTTATATCTGATAAAATCTCTGATAAATTTAGGCGCATATTTTATAATGTTCTTTGTATCCTTCTTTAAAAAGTATATAAAGACGTCAAAAATACTTTCACCATCATAAATTGTGTTATCAAAATCAAATACTCTCATAAATTAAAAACCTCGTGATGAACCTCCGCCACCAAAGGAGCCTCCACCACCTCGGAAACCACCACCGGAGAAGCCACCTCGTGAACCACCTCGTGAGCCACCTAAAAATCCACCATAATATGTGGTGCCACGATAAGTTCTTCCTCCTCCGTGATAAGAGCCACCGCCGTAATCAGAATCGTCAGAATCTCCACCCGAAAGCTTATTAATGACAATAATAGCTATTACCAATGCAATTGCTGAAACAACAAGCATAATATGCCCTGTCACCTCATCGGAGCTATCTGAATACGAAGTATCATCTGCAAAGCTATCAATTTGATAATCTGGATTAAGAGTAACACCATACTCATCACACACAACAGAAACAACAGCCTTATATGCTTCTGAAAGTCCTGTAGAAAAATCATTATTACTTAAATGTGGTATTGCATAATCGTCAAGAATTCTACCAACCTTACCATCATTCAGGCAACCTTCAAGACCATAACCGACTTGAATAGAAATCTGACGGTCGGACAAGGAAAGTAAAATAACAACACCATTATTTGTTTCTTTACTACCTACACCCCATTCACGACCTAATTCAAGTGCATATTCGTCAACATCATAGCCATCCAATGAATCTATCGTTACAACAACGATTTGTGCTGTAGTTTGCTCGTACAAATCAGCACCGATTTTCAGTATTTCTGACTCATCATCTTCATCTATGATATTAACAAAATCATTAACAAAAAAGTCATTGGTAGGCTTTGGCAAGTTAAGTGCAAATGATGAAAAAGATGTGGTAGCAATTATTCCTATAGCACATAATAGTGCAAAAATCTTTTTCATATCTTTCTATCAATCAAAATTAACACTAGGAGCTGTCTGTGACTCACTTGATGCCTCAAACAAGTCAACTTTTTCAAATCCGAACATTCCTGCAAAAATCACATTAGGGAATTTCTTAATAGATGCGTTGTAATCTGTTGCAACATCATTGTAATCTTTTCTCGCAGTTGAAAGTCTGTTTTCTGTACCTGCAAGTTCATCCTGTAATGCAACAAAATTCTTATCAGCCTTGAGTTCAGGGTAATTTTCAACAACAACCAAAAGTCTTGAAAGTGCTGAGTCAAAGCTATCTGTTGCTTCCTGATATTCTTCAGGGTTTGATGCTGAATTAAGCTTTGCTCTTGCATCGGCAAGTGCAGTGTATACATCTTCTTCGTGAGAAGCATATGCCTTAACTGTGTTTACGAGGTTAGGAATTAAATCAGCTCTTCTTTGAAGCTGTACCTGAATCTGAGCATCTGCATTTTCAACATTTGCACGCTTATCAACAAGTCCGTTATAAGTTGCAATTAAACTTCCGCCAATAATTGCAATTACAGCAACTATTGCAATAACAACAACTAAACCTTTTTTCACAAAACTCACCCTTTACAATATTTTATTTATAATTATTCATCAAAACCGTTTGGATTATTACTCTGCCATCTCCAAGAGTCCTCGCACATTTCGAGAAGGTCTCTTTCTGCTTTCCAACCAAGTTCATTAAATGCTTTTGAAGCATCTGAATAGCAAACATCAAGGTCACCCGGACGACGAGGAGCAATTTTATATTCAATCTTCTGTCCTGATGCCTGTTCAAATGCTTTGACAATATCAAGAACGCTGTATCCGTTACCTGTACCAAGATTATATATATTAACTTTTGGCTCATCCTTAAGGATTTTTTCAACAGCCTTTACATGACCGATTGCCAAATCAACAACATGAATATAGTCTCTTACACCTGTTCCGTCATGAGTATCGTAATCGTCACCGAAAACATTAAGACAAGGTAATTTACCAATAGCAACCTGTGTAATGTATGGCATAAGGTTATTTGGAATACCGTTTGGATTCTCACCAATTCTACCACTCTTATGAGCACCGATTGGATTAAAGTAACGAAGAAGTGTTACAGCCCAATCGCTGTCAGCCTTATGGAAATCATCAAGTATAATTTCAATCATATACTTTGTTGTACCATACGGATTTGTAGTACCGCCTGTTTTCATATCTTCCTTAAGCGGTGAAATATTGCTGCTTCCGTAAACAGTTGCAGAAGAGCTGAAAACAATTTTTTTGCAATTGTATTCTCTCATTACTTCACAAAGTGCAAGTGTACCGCCAATGTTATTGTCATAATACTCCAATGGCTTTGCACAACTTTCACCAACTGCCTTGAGTCCTGCAAAGTGAATACAAGCATCAATCTTATGCTCTTCGAAAACTTTTCTCATGTTTTCCTTATCACGGATGTCATATGGATAAAACGCAAACTCTTTACATGTTAATTCCTTAACTCTGTCAAGAGATTTTTCACTTGAATTATAAAGGTTGTCAACAATAACAATTTCATAACCCGCATTCAAAAGTTCTACACATGTGTGTGAGCCGATAAATCCAGCTCCGCCTGTAACTAATATTTTCATCAGTTTGCCTCCTTAGCAATTTTTGTACCTGCAAAATATTCTTCAAGAATATCTGTATAATCACTACCATTTAACGCCATATAATTTGCGCCTTCACGACTCATACCAAGGCTATATCCCTGACCATAAGTCTGTACTGTAAATGAAAAATCAGTTTCGCTATATGTAATTGTAAAACAAAGTGACAACAGATTCTGCTCACCGAGTATATTTTTTCTGAAATCAAAGCCTGACATTTCAATTCCGTTAACGCTTATTGTGGTAACATTTCCAAGTTGTTCAGAAATTGATGAGTCATGAGCTTTTACTTCAAACCATTCAACCGGATTTTCTGAAAGAACTGTAACATTTTCATTATTAAGCAAAAATGCTCTCATATCCTCTGCTGAAAATATCTTTGATGTATTATAACCGGTTGCAGAAGATTCATTTTCACCGTCAGTTTTTACAGATTTAAGATATGGCAATTTAGAAGACATATCCAAGGTTGCTCCCGGTGTAAGAATATGATATGGTGCAACTGCAACATTACCTTCAAAAGTCAGATACTCACCATAAACCGAATCAACTATTGCCTTAACAGCCTCACTGTATGAATCAGCAATCTGCACTCCGTTAATTGTATATCCGTTATTAAGGAATTTAAGACAAGAATATATTGCAACAACCTGTGCTTTGACTGTTTCAGTTTCTGCTTCTGTATTTATTTCCGATGTGACAATTCTTGCAAGTGCTTCTCTGGGGTCCAATTTTTCTCCGTTAACAGTGATATGTTCAGGAGCTGCACTTTCTTTAACAGAACTATTCTTCTTAATATCCTCGTCACTCATATTCATAAGCTGTATAGCAATATAATCTGAAAATGACAATTTACCGTTTGCTTCTGTTTTGATTATCTCATCATAAGTTATTTCCGGTGCCGGTTGTGTTGTTTCAGCATCAACTTGTGTTGTTTGTTCATCACCAACTAAAGAATAAATTAAGTTTGTAATCTTATCCTTTGCATCAGAATTATTTAAAAATAATGCAAATACAGAACAAGCAATAATAACAATACCAAGAACAATAGCAAGAATTGCCAATGGTTTCTTACCCGCAATCTTTTTATCCTCTTCAGTTATCGCATTTTCAATATCATTAATTTCGATTCCGACACTTCGTTTTCCTGATGCTTTTTCCTTAATAATATCAATCAATTCAAGAGCAGCGTTTTCAATAAACTGAGATTCTGTTTCGTTTTCAGAAATATAAAGCTTTCTTACAAGAGCATTTTCTGCTTCTGCAACTGCAATACAAATGTACTTAATATCACCCGATGTATATACATCACTGATACAGGCACCAATATTACCCGCTGATAAGTCAAGACTTACTTTTGCAAGTTGCGCTGTATACTCAGTCGGATTAACATCACCCTTATCCTCAACATATGGTGTGAAAACAAAAGCCTTATTAAAATCAGTTACATTATCTCCACAGCTTTTAAGCACTTCAGCATTTCGTGTGCCATTAACTGCAACAAGAGAATCTGTTTCAAGAACAACTTTAACTGCTTCTGAAACCTTTTTTGTATTTTCTATTTTAATTTCAGTTGTTTCAACTGACTCTACAATATCAAGATGCTTGTCAAGATATGGAACAATGCCATCTCTTAAAATAGCATCAATTCTATTATTATCTATCGGAAGAAGAACAAAATATTGTTCTCCGTTTTCCATAGCCAAACCTGAATACAAGCCATCTTCTGAAACAAAAACTGTTGCAGGTTCAGGAAATGCAGAAAAATCCTTTTTCTGTTTGTCATCAAGTTCAAGATTTTCAATCTTATTAAGAACCATCGGGTCATATACTATTTCAGTCCCGAAAGCCTGAATAAGAGCATTTTTTAATTTAAGATAGTTATTACCATCAACTGCAGTAATAATCAATTCATCATTTTCAAGAGAACTCTGTAGCGCTACAAACAATTCTTTAATATCTTCAAATTGTTTAATTCTGATTGATTCATCAGTGTATTTTTTTAAACTGCTTTCTATTCTTGCCTGAAAACGAGTAAATGATATACTCTTGTTAATATTAAGCGATAATATTGTCGTTCTCATATTTCAATATCTCTCTTTCGTAGTGTTTCACACAAATTATTTGTTAAAAGGATTCTGCATACCCTTGCTATCATACCAAGCCTGAGGATACTTTGGTGATTCGTTCAATGTTGCCGAATCAACATCAACTGATGCAGATTCGTTTGAACGTACCATTCTACCCATTACAACAAACTGTGCGCCCTCGAATTCATTTGAAGGAGTTACCAAAGTAACAATTTTATCAGCTGTCTGTACGGAAACATCTGTATTTATAAAGCTTCTGAGTTTTATCTCGTTTATATAACTGTTGAATTTTGCATCTGAATTAAAATCGATTACTTTATAGTTAAATCCACCGTCATATACTGTATCAGCTGATACATAAAAGGCTGCAAAAACCTTAAATGTATATGATTCATATAATGTGCCAAACTCAAACGTAGGAGTCTCTTTATATCCTTCAAGTGTTTTGTAAGAATCCAGTCCTGAAAAATATGTGTTTGATGCATAGATGATTGTATTATCATCAAGCTCAGCAGGATTATTCTTGCTTTCAAGATATGGAATTCCTGAAGCACTCTTTTTCTTGTAGAAATCTTTATCGGTATAATAAAGATTATCCGCACCTTGTACTACCTGAATATCCAAATCAAGACCATCAATTTTTAACCAACCAACCAAATCCTGATTTACACTATACGGATATGCATAAGCAGGATTCATTCGTTTCGGAAATTTAACAGTAGTACCCTGACTGAAATAATGTTTCCACGAATCAACATATTCATTATCTGCAAGTTTCTCGGCAATAACAGCCTTACTGCTTACTTTGTCATTACCTGACATAGTTGACTGATATTCTATAAATAATTTACCAAAACCGAAAAGGCAAATTACAATAGTAACTATAGAAACATCTGTAAGAATTTTTCTGATTTTATCTTTATTGCTGTCATCTTTCAACGGAATAAAATTACCAAAGAAGGATGAAAAAATTTCATTGAAAGTACGAACACGCTTCTTAGGAGTAATCGGTGTTTGCTGAAGCTCCGGCTCAGGCTGTTTCTCAATTACGAGTGCTTTTTCAACTTCTGTAACAGTTGTTTTAGCAGCACTTGTATATTGTGCAGTAATGTCGATAAAAGTTGTTCCGTTTTCAACAACCTTTTTACCCTCTTTTATAATGTCGTTCTTTTCCTTTTCAGGTTCTTTTACTGCTTCCTGTACAGTTTCCTTAACCGGCTCATTTACAGTTTCTTTAACAGGTTGTTTTTCAACATCTTTGACAGGCTGTTTTGCTGTTTTTATTTCGGATTCAACAGAATATTTTTCTGCCAATTCGGAAAAACCGATATCCTCAAGAGTCGGAAGTTCACCTTCTATGCCTAATTCTTCACGGAGTTTTTCAAAAGAAAGCAGTTCATTTTTGTTTTCTTTATTTTCCATTTATTTTACCTCCGCAGGATACCATCTCTGGTCGTTTGCATATGGATTATTTAAACCATGCTTATCATAATAAATCTGTGGGTACTTTGGATTTGGATTTACTTTTGCTACTGATGTATCCACAGTTGGGTCCTCACCCGGCCTTACAGCTCGAGCAATAACAATGATACCACCTTCTGCACGGTATCCCGGAATATCGAGTGTTCTGATACATGTCTGTAATGTAAGGAGTTTGTCACCCTTCTTCACGTCAACACCTGTAAAATACAATGTACGCTTATTCAATTCACCGATGTATTCCTTAAAGTTTGATACTTCGTGTGGATAAACATAATTGAAAACATAACCATTGTCTTCTTTTGGCTGACGATTTGTGATAATTACAGCATAAATTTTCCATTTATAGCATCTTTCGAGTGTATTGAACTCAACAATAGGATGTTCCTTGTAAAATTCAATATTTTCATATTTTGCAAGATTTGTAAAAACTTTTCCATCTGTATAAGAGTTATGACCATAAATAATTGTGTTAGGGTCAAGGTCAGTAGGATTATTACGGCAATCCATAAAAATAGCACCATGATAGTCACTGTTTCTGTTAAAGTTATGGTTCATATAGTAAGAGTTATTTTCTGTTTGAACAACAGGATAATCCATATTTGTTCCCGGAATTGTAATCCAACCAATAGTTTCAGGGTTTTGTGCCACATACTCTGAATAATCAGGTACCTCATAAACCTCTGTTGATGGTACTGATTCTGTCAAGCCTTCATTAGGGTCTTGAGTATTGTACTTATTAATAAAAAATATGGTCAAAAATACACCAACTGCAACTACAGCAATAATACATACTGCAATTATAACTTTTTTAGCAACTGAATTACTCTTATTTTCCATAATTACGCTCCTATCATTTCTAATATCAATTTAAACGCTTCGTCAGAGGCGCTCAATCTGTTACGATTCCTTATGTCCGTTGTGTACTGATTATTA
>JAZSHP010000027.1:0-8054 GCA_045533355.1 Candidatus Fimenecus sp. | reverse complement strand
ACGATCCGACTTTATGGATAACATCAGCCAGGATAGAAAAAGCAAACGGTGGTAACCAAGTGCCGAATGCTGATAACAGCCCACAGCCTACGCCCAAAGCGCCCCTTGTTTCATCGTCTGCTTCTGACAATAATATACCACAAGATACAGATATTGTCAAGGGTAGTATACGCAACAATGTCAAAAATGATACTGCGGCACCCCCACAGAACACACAGAATACGCCCAAATCAAGCGAAGCAGAAGTGGGAGCAGGAGAGTTAACAGAAACCACAAAAACCATATCTACTGTATCAAAAAATAGTAAAATAACAGTAGATATGAGTGACGATGTAAGGGCAGAATTGCTAAATAAAAAAAGTGTCAATGTTGTCAGCTTTGATGCTGAAAAAACAAAGGCACTTAGCGATATTGATTTCGATGCTTTGCAAAAAACTCTGACAAGGCACGCAAAACCGATTATTGAAAAAGTCGCAAAGGATTTTGGCATACTCAACAAAACTTACTTTAACCCAGACATCGAACTTGATTTTGAATATTCAAGAGGCTCACTTAAAGAAAGTATGAATAAGCAACATACTATGTATGGTGATTTCGTAAAAATGCTTTCTGTGTTTTCCGATGTTATCAAAAATGCAGTGGGTGTTGAAACTCACGAAGATAAGTATGCAGGAACAACAAGAGAGGACGCATCGCTAAAACAGATGTATGTGTTGGCGAGTGCTTTAAGTGATGAAACAGGTATTATCCCTGTCAAATTAGAAGTTAAGGAGTTTAACGACAAAGCAAATAAATTGTATTTGAGTGTGGTTCTGACAAAAAAAGAAAGCAGGTATCCACACGGCAACCTTGAGCAAAGCCCACTGAATACCGCTACTCCTGCTTCCACTATTAGTATAGCAGATTTAGTTGGTATTGTCAATCCCTCCGAGGGCAATTTCCTTAAATACTTCCCCGACAGCATGTTAGATAGTGAGCAAATCAAGAGCAAAAACAAGGCTTTGTCCGATGATGCGAATAAAATTGCAAGTCTCACAGAGTATCAGTCTCAAAAGCCTAAAAAAACGCCCCAACAGAACGCACAGAACACGCCCAAATCAAGCGATAACGCATCGGGCAAGGAAACACCCGCCCAGACAGAAAATGTCGCTACAACGCAAAATTTGAGCGTTACAGAGCCAAAGGAAATTCGGTACTCTACATCTAAAGAAAGCGAGGAATATACAGATGGCGGAGAAAGAAATCTATTACCAAATGGAAGCAGCAAGCGGTCGTACAGTACGAGTACCCGCAAGCAAACTAAAGGATTGGATGGCAGGTCAAGACGCTATAAAGAGGGGCGAACAGCCTCGTATGAGCGAAGAAAGTATTGCCAAACTCTCAAAGCTTCTGGGAATACCAGAGAAGAAATAGTTTATGGGCACAAGTGCGAGGTTATTCCAGCCGAACACTATACTCCCCTTATGACAGAAATAGCCGATAGCAACAAGAGGGACGGAATTGACGAAACTGTATTTATAACGGGTAAAGCAAGGATTCCCTTCACAACCGACAGCAACGGAAATTCAAAAACCGCAAGAGGAGTATTTATCAAGGCGAACGGCAGAAAAATTATTTTTGTGCAATATGATAATGAATACTATACGCCGAAGCAGATAAACGACCACGAAAAAATCCACGATAGATATCACACCTCACTTGTTCAAAAAGCAAGGACCGTTATAATAAATAATCTCTCTGTTGCAGAAAAACAACGGGTGTATGAAAATTTATCAAGAGACTACAACGGAATAATCGAAGGTAACGAAGATGCTATTGAGGAAGAATTTGTTGCTAACGTTCTTTCTGAAATGGATTATGATTTCGGCGACACTTTCTCCGATGTGCGCAATGCTTATTGGAAAGGTGATGCCGATTCTATTGACAATTTCAAGGTTTCCGAGTATACTGAGAGCATAGATGCAGGTGGTATAATTGACAATATAGGCTTGGGAAATGATAACGATTTAGTTTCATCAAATCAGTTGTATCTTTCCGCTGACGAATATGCAGTAATATCAAAGGCAATTATGGCAAAAAATGCAGGCTTCTCCGAAAATGAACTAAAGCCTTTTGATTATGTTTACTCAGCAAACAACCTCTATGTTTACAAGAATCACTCTCTTGGAGAATTTACAGCAATTTCCAAATTTGATTTAGTAGTTAATAAAGAAATACTACCGATTATTAAGGAGGCGGTAAAGAATGGCAGTTACTCAAACGGACAAACATTTAATAACTGGTTTAGCGGTGTTCGGTCTGACAGAGGAAGAGATAATAGTTATCCTAAGTGGACTGAGAACGCAGGAACAGCGTTATATGATGGTGGACTACCTGATGGAACACGAAGGAGCGACAATGTCGGACATCCTCTCGGAGATGGTACGTATCCGACAGGCAACCATGTAAAATACTCTACATCCTCAGTTGAAACCGACATAAAAGAACTTACTCGGGAGCGCAGAGCAGAAATTGACGAACAGTTTGAAAAAGACCGTGTAGGAGTTATAAAGCCTTCAAAAAAAGAAGTCTGGGGAGAGCGTGCTAAATGGGTAGCTCATAATATGACAAGAGTATTCCCGAATATCCCAGAGCGTGGAGAAAAAGGCACGTTCTTTGCGGAATTTCGCAAGAATATGATTCAATGGAATCAGCTTCCTACTACCGCTTCGTTTATGGCAAAGGACAAACTCAGTCAAATGACAAAGGGATTAACTCCTACGGAATACAAGACATTTGCAGAGTTGGTATATTTCCTTGATTTGCAGGAAGAAGCACAAATCCAAAAAGAGCGTGGTTATACAGAGATTTTGTTACCTAACGAAATCTCACCTGCCGAGGTAGATGCTGTTATAAAAGAGCTGAATGAAGAAGCAACGGACGGCGTAAAGCAAGCACTTATTAAGCGCCAAGCTATTTGGGATGCTCTTAAAACACAGTATGTTGAACTTAATCGTGCTATTGGTTTCGATACCGACGGAAAATTCAAGCGAAAGAACTATTATCACCATCAAGTAATAGAGTATATGAACAATGGCGGTAAAGGTACAGGTAGCAGAGAAATAGGTATCAAAGCAGGCCGCGGTTGGCTTAAAGAAAGGCACGGCTCAACAATGGCTATTAACACAGACTTTTTGGCGGTTGAGTATAAGGCTATGTTGCAAATGCAATACGATGTGTATATTGCTGAAACGCTTGGCAAAATCAAAGAGCAGTACGACATTAAACCACAGCTTGAGGTAGAAGCACGAAACCATAATAAGCACGCCTTGAATGACATAATCCGTAAAGAAGCCACAGACAAAAATGGCGGTATATTACTTGACGCCAAAGGAAAGCCTGACAGTGAAACATATCGTCAGCAGATGTGGTATAATTCACGAATTATGTTAGCTTTTGACGGACTGTTTGATTTGGCTGAACGTGGTGAACTCCCTTCATACGACGGTGAATATGCAAGAGTAGTTGATGCGTTGAAACAAGGCAGTTTGAATGTTGAAGGGCTATATAAGTATGTTGGTATTCTTGCAAATACAGATCTTCCCGACAATGCAACCGATGCACAAGAGCAGGCTGTAATAAATGCAAGAACTGTACTCAAATACACATCACAAAAGCGAGAATGGATAAAAAATGTTCTTGCAGACGATTTTCAGACGTGGGAAACTATTGCGAAGTCAATGAGTGACACTCACGTTATTCATCAACCAAGACGTGGAAACTATTTCTATACTAAGACCGTCGTCGATGACGATGCTTTTAACAAGGCATTTCAAGAAATGGTGCTTTCGTTAGCTTCGGGTGATGTTGACTTTGGCGACAATAACGTTAACAAGTTATTTACCCAATATGCTGAAACTGTACGCCTTATGGGTGTTGCGTATGAACAATGGGTATTGCCCAAAGAAATTGTCACCACAATGAGTGAAATAGCAAATCCAAAACAAACGGCAGAGTTTGCGAAAGTAACACGAGGTATTATAACTGCGTGGAAAGGCTGGTCAACAGGTGTAAATCCTCTAAGAACAGTAAAATACGGCGTGCGAAATATGCTTGGTGACTTGGATGCAGTTATTGCAGGAAAACCGCAGGTTATTAAATATTCCAAAAAAGCTGTTCAAGACATATGGCAGGCGATGCGACATAAGGAGTATTCACCTGAATTTATGGAATGGATTGAGCGTGGCGGTTTTAGCGCAATGCAATACGTCAATGAAATGGATACCGAAATGCAAGACAAAATATTTTCTCACTTAAAACAAAAGTCTGGCATCAAAGTATTTAATATACCTTTAGATATACTCAAAGGCTATTCAAACAGCATAGAAGCCGTCCATAATTTCAGAGAAGCAATACTTAGATATTCTTCTTATCTGTACTTCAAAGAAGAAATTAAGCGTAGCAACGGTAATGTTAAAGACAATACCGCATCAAACAGATATATTGTAAAAGGTCTTAACACTATTGAAGATAAAGCATATCAGCTATCAAAAGATTTGCTTGGAGCTTATGATGAAGTAGGAAAAATGGGACAGACTCTTCGACGGTATTGGGTGCCATTCTATTCCTTCACAGAAACAAATCTGAAGCGTTATTACAGAATGTTTGAAAATGTAATTACTTCGGATGAAAAAATTCCTAAAAAAGCAGGTAAATTATTACTCAAGGCGCTAATGGTAAATATGCTTACGCTTCTTATAACGGCTTGGAATCAGCTTGTTATGAAAGAAGAGGACGACAAGTTACCTCCGACGACAAGAAATGTGCCACATATCACTCTTGGTCAGAACGGAGATAATGTAATTGCTTTTACTAAGCCAAGCAGTTTTTCGGACATTCTTGAATGGGTTGGCCTTGAGGATTATAAGTTGACTGAGGAAGATATCACAGCGCCCATAGATAAAGCTTGGGGTATGATAACCCCGTTTGTGATACTACCGATTGAGTTGGCAACCGGTTTGAATTTCTATCCTTCTCTCACACAACCTCGTGCAATCCGTGATAAATGGCAGCATTTCTTTAATTCTTGGGGCGTTGCTGGTCTCTATAATGAAGTTACAGGAAAACCAACAAGGGGTTTGGATGAACTCATCAAAGGCGCATTTGTTTACTCTTATGATTACAAGGAAAGTGCGTATTATGAAATTATTGACATCAGGCGTAAATATCAAGACGACACAGATAATACCATTTATGGAGTAGACGATAAATCAAATGCTTTGTATTATATGAAACAAGCAATTAGGTATAAAGACGAAAAAGCAGCGTTGAAATATCTGAATGAATACTTTGAGAATGGTGGAACTGCAAAAGGATTACGACAGTCAATTAAAATGCTTCACCCGTTGTATGGATATACCAGCAAAGACACATACGAAAAGGGTATTGCGTTTATCTCTTCGCTCACAGAAGAAGAAAAAGAAAAACTCAGAATAGCGCAAGACTATTATGAAGAAGATTTGGAATTGCCTGAGATCGTTTACACATATCTTGGTCAAAAGGACATCACTTTAGAAAGCGCTAAAAGAGTTTTAACGACTTATATCAAATCTAAATGTAAGTAAACGAAAAAGCGGTAGGAATAAAATCCTACCGTTTTTTTAGTGAACCTTCAAGAGCATATCACTCAGAACATCTTTTAAATGCATTGGTGAAAGTCGATGTACTGTAAATTTCATACACAACCTTAAAACAAATAAGAAGCTTGTCGAAACGTTTGCTACGTATTCCGCCTCTTTGGTGTTTCGGTAAGCCTTAATACCATATGTAACCACGCGTTTATTTTCTTGTATTAAGGATTTTTCGCGTATTACTCGAAACAAAGTCAAAAAGTTCTACCTCCTCTCTGAGTTTTTCGGGGTCTATTTCAAAAAAGAGCAGAAGGCGAAGCAAAGTTAAACTGCCCGGGAGCTTTTCCCCGGCTTCCAACCTTTGAAACCATCGGGTACTTACACCTATGGCTTCAGCTGTCTCGCTTTGAGTGAGCTTTGCGTCAAGACGTGCAGATAAAATAAGTGTGGCTAATTTGTATTTGACATCCATAATTTTCCTCCTTGCGAAGCAACATTATATCAGCCAAAACCTGTCGAAAAAACGGCTCAAAAAATCGTAAAAAAATAATCTTTTAAACAGTTTTCGACACATCAACTTTACGAAACGGATGTTTTTACTACATCATTTTTACATCATTTTTTGGTGTAGTTGAGGCAAATTTGGGCAACTTTGGGACAAGAGAAAAAACAGAAAAAGCACTATAACATAGGCGTTTTGCCTATATATAGTGCTTTTTAATTATGGGGTGAGTAATGGGGCTCGAACCCTCTTTAAAACCCTATATATAGGCTCAAAACAACCTTTTACATCATTTCTACATTATTTCGCAAAAAAGTCGTTTAGCTTTTTGGCATATTCGTCCTGCCTTGATTGTCTTATGTGAGTGTAAATATCTTGTGTCATTGCTATAGTGCTATGTCCCAATAAGTACTGTGCATCTTTTGCTTCTAACCCCGCCTCAAACAAAATAGTTGCATATCCGTGTCTTAGTTGATGCGCGGTTACGGTTGTATTGTTCTTCTTTTGCCACTGCTTCCACTTTCGTGACAACATTGACTCGTGCCATATTTCACCTTTGGGATTTGGGAAGATAAGTCCTTTTTTGGATTTATCCAATTTTGCAGCAAGCTTGTCAAGAAGAACAACATCTCTGCAACCAGCATCGGTTTTAGTTGATTTAATGTATGGTATATTTCCTTTAAAGCCTACGGCTTTATTGATGTGAATTATTTTTTTCTCCCAGTCTATGTCCTCATACCTAACTGCAAGCGCCTCTCCTCTTCTGCATCCGGTATAGAGCAGAAAGAAAGGGAAAAGCCATTCGCTGTTTTCTACTATTTGAAATTCCCTATCTGTAGGAAGCTCTCTTTTCTTTTTTGGAAGACCCTTTGGGAGCTGAATGGCGGTACAAGGATTATACAGTATATCCCCGTTCACTATCGCCTTATTAAAAATCATATTGAGAACATTGAGCTGTGTTGAGATTACTTTTTGAGAATACTTCTTATCCTGCAGTACTTTAAGCAATTTTGCAATCTCTTGCGTAGCGATATCTTTTATATATCTGCCCTTGAAATGCTCAACAGCGCACTCAAATCGTGCGTTATATCCTCGCATAGTGGAAAACACTACTTTCTGAGAATGCTCCTCCCACCAATCATACGCCACATCGGAAAATGTTTTTCCGAGTTCTTCTGACTCTTGGTAATCTTTAATTTTTTTCAGCACGTCAGCTTTGCTCTTGCCATAAAAGTATTTTCTTTTTCCGTTTATGCAAATTGATTCTTGCCATAAACCGTCGGAGCGTCTTGTCATAGTGTTCTCCTTTCTTGCCACTCATACTACGATAAGGGGCAAATATATTTTATATTGTGTTTATATTGTGTTTATATTCTTTTTATATACTTTAGTTCTTTAATGTATCTCTTATTTTCCCTGATTCTATTAAGACACTTTGAAAAAATTTCTTCCACTTTATGGTGGGTAATTACTATACTAAACGAAAGAGCTGTCAGAACAGCAGACAAAACTGGAATTATAGAAAAATATTTTTGTGTTTCTATTAGAATAAGTCCACAACAAACCCCGGGAGAAGAACCAAGTAAAACAACCGTTGCTATTATACACACCAGTTCCACATAATCAATAATTAAACAAAGACAAGTTTTTATAATATGAAGCCACAATGTTTTCATTTCAATTTATTATCTCAACTTTCATAATAATCTTAATAATCTTACTTACACGTATTTGGTAATTTTATAAATTCCTTACTTTCGTAATTATAAAAAACTTTTTACTACATTTCGTGTTACTGTCCGTTATAACGGACACGTGTTTGTGATATAATTGTAATACAAAAACAACGTCTGTGTTAACTGTTTGTCGTTATTGCTCGTTGGCGCATCGACATAAAAAGCTATATATGCTTGTTTATGAACAATATGTTCGCTTTTTCGACA
>JAZSHP010000087.1:0-6442 GCA_045533355.1 Candidatus Fimenecus sp. | reverse complement strand
TATAGTCAAGAACATCTCTTAAAAGAGTGTTGTCGTGAAAAACCTGAGGCATACCCAAGCCGTGTAAAAAGAGATTGGTCACGCAGAGCATATACGGAAACTGCTTTTTCTCAATACCGTAAACTGATTTACCGTACTTTTTAGCATCTGCAGTACTGTTAACTTGCTTCTGCAACACTTTAAGCCAGCTGGTAATAAAACCACCTGTACCGCAAGCAAAGTCTGCCATTTTTTCACCGATTTTAGGCTGAATCATCTGTGCCATAAAGTCAGTTACAGCACGAGGAGTATAAAATTCACCTGCAGAGCCTGCACTCTGTAATTCTTTAAGTATAGACTCATAAATCTCACCGAAAGCGTGGCTTTCTTCATAGTCATCAAGTTCAAGTTCATCAATAACGTTGATAACCTGACGAAGAAGTACACCGTCTTTCATATACTGGTTTGCGTCAGCAAAAGTTGTCTGAACAATAGCTTTTTTGATAGGTGTATCAGCAGTAACTTTTACACCTTCAATCAGAACATTGCCTGATGAATCCTTGATGTCATTTCCTTTAAGAACAGGGAAAAGAGTGTTATTCACAAAGTTAAGTAATGTATCACCGGTCATAGCTGAGCCTGATTTATCATCATGTGCCCAATTGCTCCAACGGCAAGCGTCGGGAATGATAGATTCATAATTTGTTTCATCAAATTCCCAGTCCTGCTCCTTCGCATCATATACTTTTAAAAAGAGCATCCATGCAATCTGCTCGATACGCTGTGCGTCACCGTTGATACCTGCATCATTACGCATAATGTCACGGAGTCTTTTTACAAATCCTGAAAGATTACTCATTGTAATTCACCTACGATTTCTTCTATTTTCGAGAAGTCAAGAGAAATATCAATCCCCATTACATCTTTGATCCTTTTATTTTGCTCTATCAGCAATTCTTTGATCATTTCTCTTGTGGGATATATTTTAAGTGGCTCGCTCGTGTCTGGGGTGTAGTTAATAGCAACATAAGGTGGCATATGCTGTTCGGCATAAAGGAACGGATCGTCATCGTCAAGTTCTGGTTCTCCGCTGGAATGAGAAAGATATTCAAAGTGATAGTCTTCAGCTTTAATCAAAGCAATCCCATGCACTTTAGCATATTCAATCGCACCACTTTGAAAATCACTTGTAGAAATTAATATACCTTTATGGGCGCCGATGCTTTCGAGCTTGCGATGTAGGATTGCAACTTTATCTCTATTTACTCTGTTTTTATACTTCTTACACTCACAGAGAATTTTAAATTGCGCTCCCATAGCTGTAAACTCGGCATAAATATCTATTTGATATTTACCATCAGATGCTTTTATTTTTGTATCGTGAGTTATTAAGAAATCTTGCAAATTTTCTTTTTGAGCATATGCTGTCAAAAAATCGCAACAGTATCTTTCAAACTCAGTTGGTGTTAAATCATAAATGCTTTTGTGTTCCATTAAATCACCTTATAGTTCTTTAACTTACTTTATACAATTCTTCTTCCAACTCTTTTATTGCTTGGAGATAACCATCCTTACCACCGAAATAGGTGGCAATCTTTGAAGGCTTGCCAAACTTTTTAAATGGATCAAGCTGAAGAATTTCAGTCTTCTCGATTTCATAAATACCGGTGTTCATATATTTATCAAGTAAAGCTTCAAGTACTTCTCTTGCAACACCGCTGTATTTGCTCAAGAAATCACGTTTTTTAACATTATTCGCTCTCTCTCGGCGTGTAAGTGGCTTCTGGTCATAAGCGATATGACAGATAAAATCAAAGTCGTCTACATCGCTCATTCCTTGGTCAGCTTTCATCTGCTCAAGATCAATTCCTTGTTCTATCAACAATTGGCGGATAGCATCCTTCTTTTCTTCGCTTGTCCAATTAAGAATGAAATTATCAAGAGAAGCATATTTACCGAGAATGTTTGACTTTGTATAGTCAACTATACTTTCCTGACGAAGAAGTTTTCCGTCTGAATCATATACTTCAACACGTTTGCCGATGATATGAACATCGCAACCGCTTTCATCGACAATTGGTTTAATTCTCGGCTGAGGCGGATCAATAAGACCTGTTCCACCACCGGGATTATCAGGATCTGTTCCACCTTTCTTTTTCGGATTAGGATCATAACCGTCAACCATTTCAATAGGTCCATCCCAATCAGGGTCAGAGAAGAGTCTTGTAACATTACGGAAGTCCATAACAACAAAATGACTCTTACCGTCTTTTTCACGAAGACGTGTACCACGACCAATAATCTGCTTAAACTCTGTCATCGAGCTGATCATTTCATCAAGAACAATCAGTTTTGTCATTTTGCAGTCGGCACCAGTTGAAAGGAGCTTGGATGTTGTTGCGATAACGGGACCTTCGGGATTGACCGAAATAAAATATTTCAATTTACTCTTGCCGTAAGGGTCTGAACCAGTAATTCTGACTACATAGTCAGGATTATCTTTACACATATCAGCGTTAAGATTGGTAAGAGCCGTTCTCATTCTGTCTGCGTGATCTTCATTTGCACAGAACACGATAGTTTTCTGCATTCTGTCGGTGCTTTTAAGATATTCTGTTATTTCTTTTGCAACCTCAAAAGTACGGTCTTCAAGAATAATGTTGTAATCAAAATCGCTGTTGGTATAAATTCGGTCTTCAATTTCGTTGCCGAATTTATCTCTCTGGCCATAACACGGACGCCAACCTTCACCAATATCCGTTTTGATGTTGATAACCTTAAAAGGTGCAAGGAAACCATCTTCAATACCTTCACGAAGGCTATATGTATAAACAGGCTCGCCAAAGTAATCAATATTTGAAATATACTTTGTTTCTTTTGGTGTCGCAGTCATACCTATCTGCGTTGCAGATGAGAAGTATTCAAGAATCTTTCGCCAGTTGCTGTCCTTTTTGGCGGAACCTCTGTGACACTCATCAACGATAATAAGGTCAAAGAAATCTTTGTTGAACAGCTGTGCAAAACGTTCTACGGCATCTTCACTTGAAGTTTCATCTTCTTCGTCAGCATTGTTACCTGCAAGCTGTTGATAGAGTGAGAAATACACTTCATGCGAAGTGATTGTAACCGGATCGTCTTTAGCAAAATTGATTTTATGAATCGTTTTTTCAAGCGGCGAAAAGTCCTGCTGAATAGACTGGTCAACCAGAATGTTTCTGTCAGCAAGATATAAAACCTTTTTCTTTAAGCCGCTTTTAAGCAAACGATAAACAATTTGAAAAGCAGTATAAGTTTTACCTGTACCTGTTGCCATTACAAGCAACAGACGGTCCTGTCCCTTAGCAATCGCTTCTACAGTACGGTTGATAGCATTACGCTGATAGTAACGAGGTGCATAAGTATTCTGACTTGAATAGTACGGCTGTGCAATTACTTTTCTTTCGTTGTCAGAAACACCCTCGCCGTCATTAGCTCCAACTTCCCAACGGGCAGTCAGTTCTTCAACCGTGGGGAACTCGTCCATAGCTAATGTTCTTTCTTTACCTGTAAGGAAATCATACTCCTGAAAACCATCGCCATTAGAGCTGAAGGCAAAGGGAACATCAAGCATTAAGGCGTATAATTTTGCCTGCTGTAATCCATAAGATACAGAATGATTATTATCTTTTGCTTCAACAATAGCAATGGGCTTATATTTATTGAGATATAAAACATAGTCTGCCTTTTTAGGCTTTTCTCTTGCAACAAGATTACCTTTAATGTTGACTCTACCGTCAGTAATTCTCGTTTCCATGGTAATACGGTCAAGACCCCATTTGCTTTGAATAGCAGGAGTTATATAATGAAGTTTTATATCTTCCTCTGTCATTTGTTTTTTACTTAATATAGGACCCATTTTGTGTCCTCCTTTATTACTTCCTTGATATGGGAAGTTTTGTGTTATAGCTTATAAACTATAATAGTAATCCTTAATTTTCTTTGCCATAAGTTTGCGACGACTTTCAAGGAATCCTTCGTAATCTTCGTGAGTCATTTCGCAAGCTTCAAAAGGAATGCAGTTTGCGGCAAGATTTGCTTTCAAAGCGTCAAGGTCTGTAATGGAACCACACTCGACAATTTTTGTATCGCACTGTTTTAAAGCTTTTGCAAAATACTCGCAGGGAGCCTGTTTGCCAATCGACTTATTAACTTGCGTGTCAAGGTAAGCATAGTTCGCATCTTGATTATAAAGGTTTTTATTAAATCCATTTGATTTGAGATATTCTTTCGGGAAAATATGATGTACATCACCAGCAATTTCGATCAAATCTCTTACCGTTATGTTATTAGACAGCAATGATAAATCGTTGTTTGCAACCTGTGCAGCAAGATAAACAAGGTATGTGGGATTGATTGTAGATGTGTATGCCAAATCCTGAACAACCTTTACATCCCAGAAGTTATCTGAAAGAAGAGCAGCTTCCATATCTTCAAGGGTTTTAACAACGCCAACTTCATTAATCTTACGTATGTCTCTGTAAAATGCAGTTTCAGGTGAAGAGCTATATCTGCCTGTTAATACAGACAGTACATACCATTTTTGAACGATTTTTTTAACTTCGCTGACATTTACTTTTTTCTCTGTTGACAACCTTAAGTAAAGTGCATAAGCAAAATCAAGAGCCATATAGGAATTTACAAGTTTTTTAGAAACAAAACCTGCCCCTTTAATTGCAAGCATAAATTGCTCAAAATTGTTTTTGTTTATAACATTAAGTACACCTTGCTTTAATTTTGCATAGGTTTCTTCAATGATTTCAGATTTGTATTCTCTTGTTTCAAAATCTCTACCTGAAAGCAAGCTTACAAGGTCTGCAAGTTTAGCTCTGGGATACATATGCATAAATGCAACACGAAGGATATCGTCACATTCGGGGTCATAAACCGTTTCTTTATCGTCCTTAAGCCAGGCCAGTTTGCTGATATACTCAGAATTGGCGAAATCTGTATCGTTTTCTTTGATATAGCTATAGAATGAGGGCTCAACGCAAAGATGAGCAAAATAGTCTATGGCTTTTCGGAGTGCATTACCGCCGTGTTCTTCATCAGAAGCGATTTTAGACATTACAAAGTCACCTTGACTTAATGCAGTTCCTTTAGAGTTTATACGGATAAATATATCAGTAACGATGTCAATATCAAGATTATCTGAAAGTTCAATAACACCAATGAGACGATTAGCAATTGAAGTGAGATTGCTCAGTATTTCACCAAGTGTTTCGGGATCCATTTCAGGGTTATTCGTGCAATACTGATTGATGAATGAGAAATGTTTGAATCCGGGTTTGAAAATCTCAGCAACATCGGGAATCCACTTTTTACCTTTTAAATGACTTTGGTCTTGAACAGCAAATATTTCTGCATCTTTATCTTCGGAAAGAGCCTCGAAGGGATTAAATGCAATCTTAATACGGTCTTTTTTATAACTTGAATTTATAACAGGTATTCCAGCAATAGCAGTCATCAACGCTGTTACTCTCTGCTGACCATCAATCAGAATCTTTTTACCCGATGAAACGGTGCCATCCTTAAGTTTGACATTTGGATTCTTCCATATAATTAAGTAACCCGTAGGATAACCCTTGTATAACGAGTCCAACAAATCACGGACCTGTGTTTTCTTCCACACAAAAGGTCTTTGGATTTCCGGAATGGCAATGGTTCCTGATTCAATAAGACCAAGAATTGCACCAACACTCAAAGTGTTGGGGTTATATTTTTCAATTAACATAATATCACCTTAGAACTTTCTACAAAAATTACTCCGCTGCTTTGCCTGACCTTGTCCATTCATCGACTTCACTGACTTTGAATTTCCAAAGGCGACCCATTTTGACGGCGGGCATATTACGCTTTTCAATCCAGATAAGAACAGTGTCACGGCTTACACCGAGATGTTCACAAATCTCTTTCATCGAATACCAACGTTCAACATTAGAATCCATTTTTGTGTCCTCGCTTTCATAAGGTATAAAAATACATAATAAATATAACATATAGGCGAGGAGTTATCAATGATTTTTGCCGATTTATAGGGAAAAATTATGATTTTTATTGAACGATGAGTTTTTTGCATTAAAAATGTATCTAAATATATATGACGAAAATTGCAAAATGTTACGCAAAAATTTTCAGATTTTACAAACTTCTATCTTTTGCACAAATAAACGACATTTTACTTGTGCATAAACAGAGGTGTAATTGCTGACAAACTAATCGACAAAATGTGCAGAAATATGAATGTCCATCCTGATATAATACAAAAAAGTCACTTGACAACAGAACAAATGTTCTATATAATGATTGTGTAATTTATGAAAAGGACAGGATGTTGAATGTATAAGGACGATAATACTTGGCTTGATGCGGACAGGTTGCCGACGATGGAGGAGCTGTCTGAATTTTTCAAAACTCACGATTTTAC
>JAZSHP010000171.1:0-2887 GCA_045533355.1 Candidatus Fimenecus sp. | reverse complement strand
ATAAAATGCGACATCACTCTCGCTATTGTCATATCCACCAAGCAGTTCAGACAGAGTTATTGTTTCTCCGTTTTCTACAACAAGTTCATTATTGAGTCTATCACTTCTTTCGTGCTCTGCAGCTAAATATCTGCCTTCGTTCAGATATTGCTCAAAGCGTTTCCACATATCTCCTTCAACATTTTTCAGTTTCAAGGTGGATGTGTCATAGCTTGTTACTTCAAATATGTCTGTCGGGTTGTTTTCGTCAAAGTATGTAAAGAGATATACATTTCCTTCTTTTATATCAAAGTCACCAACAGTATTGAAGTTGTATGCAATCTGCTTTGTTCCGAGTTTTACATCGCCTTTAATTTTCTTTACAGGCGAAAATTCAATGTCAGGCTTTTCCTTATCAGGATGATAATAAACAACCTCAGCAAAGAATATCTGTGATTGATCCATAAGTAAATCTTCAGGAATACTACCTGCAAGAGCAGTTATTGACATTGAGAGCATAATTGCAATTATGCTTATAAGACTTATTATCTTTTTCATATCAACAAATCCTCCTTATTCGATAGTAAAGTGTACCATATAGGTTTCCCTGTCAAAATCTCCCGGTGCTCTAAAGTCCATAAATTCTTTCTTCAGGCGGTAGTAACCGGGTTTTAATTCACCATAACCATATTCCCAATTTATATTTATTTCAGAAATATCATTCATTTTAACGCTATATGCAAGCATATTCCAAACTAAAGGTTCGCCCGTTGTTGTTTCTACGGGTTGCCATTCATCATTGACAGTAGTTTCAAGGAAATATGCGGCACCATATTCAAGAGTGCCGGAAGGGTTACCACCGAACTGCTCGATTTTCAATGTTAATCCTTTTGTAGTCACATTATCAGCATAGAGTGTGATGCCCCATTTATCACTTGTTGCAAATATATTATGAGATATGAGGTATCCATTTGTGTCATTTGGTTTTACCGAACTTAACATAGGAGAAATAACATCATTAAAAGTAACATTCACATTGTCTGTTAAAACTACAAATTCACTATCAACGGCAGCATTGTTCATGTGACCTTTTATGTAATAGCAGTATTTCAAGCCGTCAAGTTTATTATCATACAAATCATACTTTTTGAAGATTACCCATTTACCGTCAATATTGACCTCTTTGGTGATGCTTGTTGCGTTCTGATAGCCTTCAATTTCAAAGTTTGCTTCACCTGATTTAAGGGGGATTTCATTCTCTTTACCTGCTTTTTTGAGTTTTCCGTCCATTGTTCCGCATTTTTTTACTTCATCATTTGCAAGTCCTGAATCGTAATATAAATCGCCGTCAACATTAAACATTCTGATAGGTTTCTTTTCTAACTGTTCTCCGAATTGTCCTTTGATTACACCTTGCTCACCGATGTCAACAGTTTCAATCAATGGTAAATCACGCTGACAAGCAGTAAGAATTAAAGAGCATATAACTAAACTTAATAATATAAATCTTTTCACTTTGCTTGCTCCTTTCTGTTATTCAGATTGAGGAATAGGTTCTAAGTCATTGAACTCTATATCGTAATAATTTGCAGTATAAAAGCTATAATGAGCCTTGCCTGAGAAATTATCGTAACTATTCCATTCAGCAGTTACTTCGTAAATGTAATTGCCTTTTTGCAGTTCCATTGGGAATATCGGTCCAATATCAGTATCAGAGTCCATCATCAGCACGGGAATCATTTCGCTTTCAGTTTCAAGCTTTCCCCAAGATTCCTCATTCCAATAGCGAACAACCACCCAATCAGGAGCTACATCCCATTTCAAATATGCTTTGAAAGGTTCGACAGATGAATATTGTGTAGGAATGAGTTTGAGAGGTGTCATATATTCTTTTGCTTGCAGAGGGTGCATACTGTCACTCTCGATAGCCGTTGATGTTCCGTCATTATTCAAATACTGCCAAGAACTCGTTCCTCTTAATGCTTCAACACTTTCTTTGCCGCAAATTACTGTCAAAGCAGGTGGGTTTTGCAAAACTAAATCGCTTGTGTTTGTTTTGTTATTATATGTTTTTTCTTTTTCGTAAAAACTGCCTTCCCATTCCCACAATGCGTATATATAATCGTCATTTTCTCCTTTGACATCATATACACGAATGGTAGTTTTTTCGTTAGTTGCATATCCTAAAAATTTGCCTTTGTCTGCATAACTGAAATCGAGGGAAGTGTTTTGAATATATGTAACACCGTCAATAGTGATTTTTTCGTTTTCAGCTCCGTGTACTTTGCCTATTGTTGGGATTTTGAATACAACAGATGCTATAATTGCCAAAACAATTATAACTATAATCGCAACAATAGAAATCTTGATATATTTCTTTATTGGCACACCTAATTTTCTCTTTTTAACCAAAATTACTATGCCAACAATAACTGCTGCAATTAAAACTATTAAGCCTATCCAAAAAGGTATCTGCATAGGATTTGTGTTAGTTGTTACGATAGTAGTAGAATACACCGTAAGCATATCATCTTTATAAAAATTAGTCTTTGTTGCAAACGCAAGTATTATTTCAATCACAGCAAGTATGCGAATGAAAAGTCTGCATTTCTTCGGTGTCCATTTGTTTTCTAAATTTTGAGGATAAACAGGATAAATCAGCAATATAATACCCAAGCTCGCTAATATCAGATTATGTAATATAGATGATTTTACCAAGAACACATTTATCAAACCCAATATCAAGGTAACTACAAACCAATTACCGAGCAATCCCCAAAATGTAATTTTCTTTTTCATATTGCCGACCTCCTTATATTAAAACGATGCTTCAAAATAATACCAATGGTCTATGATTTTCGATGTTGCACCGTGATTATCTCCGTCTGCTTGCCATACCCAATAATCG
>JAZSHP010000166.1:0-7139 GCA_045533355.1 Candidatus Fimenecus sp. | reverse complement strand
TGCTGCTTTTGCATTTACTTGCTCTGTTGTTGGATATATAAAATAATCCATCCGTCTTTCAAGGAATATCATAGATATACTGTCATTTGCCGTTGACACAATTGCACACTTTTTCCCTGCCTTTATAAGCACATCAAATATTGTTTCTATTGTTAAAACAGGCTTTGTATATGATTGTATTCCATGTACTTGCGGTTGTGTTCCCGTATACATAGTTGCAAAGCACACAGGTGTAACAGATGGCATTACACTGCCAAGAGGGATTTTAATGTCCATTTTATCAACAACTTCGCTCATTAAATGCATATACTTTTCATATACCCACTGCCCTATTGCATCAGGATTGAACATAAATATTCTGTCAGCATTCTTTCCTTTAAATATTTCTTTTGCATATTTGGTTAAAACATTATTTGAAGGTGCTGCTTTTGGGGGCGTTTCAACTCCCATAATTTCGCAAAGAGATGCACATATGCAGTCAAGTGAAGTCTTGTTTATCTCCATTTATATTCCTCCAAACTTTATATTAAAGTTCTTTGTTCGTTTATTGATATTTGAACATCGGTACATATTTTTTTTGATATTTCCATGTCATCAAAAAAGTCAGGATTATTTGAAACAAACTGTGTGAATTTGGCAATAAAGTCGATGTCGTTCAAAAGTTGTTTTTCATCTATTATTTTTATTGTATCATATCTTGTGTGAATAACTGCAGTATCGCCTGTAGAATATCTTGCAAAGGAAACTGCCTTCACTTTATTTGCCAAAAATGAGTTTTGGTCACTTGAACGTATTGCATGTCTTGTTTCGCAAGGATAATGATTATCCTTGGCAAAAGTTTTCAAAAACGCTTCTGTCCTTTCATCAATACACGAAAAGGCCGTAAATTTTCCCATAAAGCAACCAAGCATATCAAGGTTGATGTTAATAACAATATTTGAAAGTTCATCCTTATTGTCTCGGCAATAAACACGCGACCCCACAAGCCCGATTTCTTCACTACCGCAAAAAAGAAGTTTTATACCGGTTTTATGTGAATTTGTCTTAAAATACTCAAGTATATGTAAAAGCCCTATACAACCTGACATATTATCATAAGCACCGTGGGAAAACTGCGTTGAGTCATAATGGGAACTTATTAACACATATTGTTGGCCTTCCCCAGGAATATCAACGACAACATTGTGCGATGTACCAACATACTCTGTTTGTTTAACAGCAAGCTCAACTTGCAAGGGTTTATTATTTTTCACAATTTTTATTGCATCTTTTAAATGAATGTTCACACCCGGAATTCTGTTTTCATTTTCCACCTTGTTTCCAAAGCTGCGTGTTAAGACATCTTTATCATCACGATGTACATTTCCGTTAAAAGTAATAAATGCAAGAGCATTTGCTTTACAAAGTTTTTCATAGAGTTTTATGTTGATTTGTTTATACAAAAGAACAATTTTACCTCTACATTGCTTAAGAGAAGCATCATCTTCACCTTCTATGACACAAAGTTCACCCTTAATGGTTCCGTTTTCTGTCCCTCCGAAAGCTGTACATTCTATTTCTTCTCCATCGATGATAAGTTTTGCATATTCCTGCCTATACATTCTAATGTTGAAAGGTTCAAGAGCCGCTTCAAAACCAAGCGCTTTACACTTTTCAACAAGATAACAAGCACATTTGTGTTCGTTATCAGTTCCGGCCACTCTTTCATAAGAAGTATCACAAAGTATTTGTTTTATATTATTTATATTTATAACAAGCGCCCCTTTCGTTTCTTTTGAGAGCGTTCGACATTTTCATATATGACAGAGAAAGGATATAAGATAGGCTGATTCACTACAGTATATGTAAATATTATAATTATCAAACTATTTTATTAAATTTTGAGATTGATATAAGTTAAAATATAACAGAACAGTTCCCTTATACTTATATATTTAAGGTTTCTCCTGCTTTTACGCAATACACCTCACCTTTAACATCAAACCAAACATCAATACTTGTGGGGTTATGTACTATTTTTTTATCATAGCTTGTCTGCAATCTTTCATAAGCCTTAACATAATCATAGATTTCAATATTGGTGGCATACCAAATATGGTCATGACCGCCGGCATATTCGGCAAATCTTTCAATAACATCCCAATTGTCGTTTTTGTCAAATTCGTAACTGTGCCCCCATAAAGAAAACATTTCAGAATAGTTAAACCTGCTTGGTGTTTCAACAAATCTTTTTATAAGTTCATCAAGCCTTTCGTCATTATGATGGCAAGTAGGATGAAGTGTCAGCCAGTTTTCAGGAAAAGCAAAACTATGTGTAGCTTTAGTTGTTCTCGCGTATGCGATATGACATTTTTCAAGAATGTCCACAACTTTATCGTTATATGTACCAAAAGGATATGCCATACCTCTTGTTATCTTGCCGTAATAAGTTTCTATTAATCTTCTGTCTTCGGTTATTTGATATATAATTTCGGTAGTATCCAATTTTTCTAAATAAGGATGTGTCAATGCATGAACAGCAACCTCGTGCAGAGAATTAGTATACAAATTTTGTGCTTCAGACAGTTTCATTCTGCCATAAAACCTTTCGCGAACTGCATCCTCCGGCAGATAAGAGCCTGAATTAATATTAAACGTTCCTTTAAGCCCGTGTTTGTTCATAATTTCAATTAATCTTATATCTTGAACAACTCCATCATCATAACTTAAAGTTAAAACCTTTCTTTTGCCATCTTTTAACACCATTTTCATTTTTATTTCGCGCCTTTCTATAATTTATACTTTGTTCATTATTATCCGCAATGTCGTGACAACGAAGTCCAAATGTATATTTCATATGGTACATCTCTTATGAATTATTTAGATTTAGTCAATTGTTTTAATACATTTCCGTTTTACATCTTTTTATAAGATTTTCCTACTCTAGAGATAAATCGTTATTAAGTAAATTATTAAATTTCAGAAGCATATCTTACTAGGATTTAATATATTTTTAGGTTCAAATACGCATTTAATTCCATTCATTGGATTTTTTCTATATTTCCATATTCTGCAGTCGCTTAATTTCTTCAAGTCGATACTTTGCCTCTTCCAATCGGTTCTCATAACATAACTGTAAAAATTCTTTTATCATTTCACAATGTGCTTCACAATAGAAAATATTTCTCGTTTCCGCAACTTTTTTCGAATTATCTTTCAGGTAGTCTTCTTCAAATTGAATAAATCGACTATAAGAGTTTCCACGATAAGCACACCATGACTCAAAGTACTCCCTTAAAAGCAAATCATCCTGGATTACTCCTGAAATATAATGCAAATAATTGTTGAAATTATCTAATTCTTCTCCTTTAAGCAGGCAAATGCCCTTTAGATCGAAATAATATGGTACGGTAGTGAGCAAAATCTGGTCTTTTGTGAACTCTAATTGAGTCATGTATCCGTATGACCAGCTTTTTAAACTGCCCAAGCTGCCTCCGGCAGGAAAATAGAAATTACCCATACTGTATACGATTGGTTTACCATCATATATTTCGAAACCCTGTGGACAATGAGTATGCATTGCAACAACTGCACTTGCTCCTATATCAATAAAATGACGATAGAGTTCTTTCTTCCCGGGCGAAGGAAATGGATTATACTCATTTCCGCCATGGAAATAGATTACGCTCATATATCCGATTTCTTCCAATTTTTTGATTTTTTCCTTAACAAGACTCAGGCTGTATCCGCCCGCCCCAGCCTTTGTTGCTTTCGCACATCCAAATTCGTTTTCGCATACAGCAATAATTCCTATACGAACACCATTATGATCAATTAAATAAGGTCGATATGCATCATCAATAGTCTCACCTGCACCGATACATGGATATCCTTTTTCTCTCAAAACATCTATAGTATGGAGTATTGCATCTTCGCCGAAGTCACCTGTGTGGTTATTAGCTAATCCAACAACAGATGGATTCAACACTTCGATATATCTTGCAAAACTGTCATCTGAAATCAAATTAGGACCAGACTTAGGTATTGGTTTATAAGCTTCCTTATTTCCAAAAATATTCTCAAGATTAACAATGCTATAATCCGCATCTTCAAACAGTGAAGAAACTTCTGACATTGCTTCTTTTACCGCTTGCTCTTCAGGACAGTTCTCGATGAAATTAAATGACATGTCACTTGCAAACAGAATCTTCATTTTTTAAACAAATCCTTTCACTGCGCTCAAGACACAAAACAGTATGAAACCATAGGGCAAGAACACAGAATTTAATATAATATTCTTTTCTCAGAACAGATATACTACAAATAATGCGGAGGTGAGTGCACTGTTTCTAAGAAACAGATCGCATTATTTTTCTTAAAATAACACCTTGCATTACTCCCAAGTTGATACTTTTTGTTATAAACAAATTATAAATTCCGATATATTGTGAATTTTGGAAATAACCGTGTGGGCATCCTTTCCCAAAACGCTATCATCCGGATATTCTGCATCAATATTATTTTCGTGGAGTCGCAAAAGATATTTTGCTGCATCCTCGGTACGCTTAAATGATTTTTCAAATGTTGCAGGGAAAGAGCACGGTAATATTGGTTTTTCTGTCTTTACAGCTTCCGTAATTTTTTTTCCTATTTCCTCAAAAAGAAGCTTGTTGTCTGTATATTCTGCCTCGTTACGTGAAATTTCCTTTTTTGTGACAACCGTAGTCAAGTGGGGAATTGAACGTTGTGCCTGTTTGCAGGTAATATCCCCTCCCGCAAAAAATACAGATGCCATACGATGAGAAGCCGCTATGTATGAATCTATATCCACTTCACCTATGTATTTCCCGTCAAGCTTATAGTACTGGTTTCCCTTACTATTCATAGTATGTGCAAGAACCCCTCCTAATGTACCTTCCATAGTGTGATAGCCAAAGAAGCATATGCAGTCAAAGCCTTCGTTTTCAGCAAAATACATTCTTGGCAAGTTCTTATCAACTTCGATAAGCTCAATGCGTTCATCCAACTCATGGGGAACGATATTGTTACCACCGCCGTGGTTATCCCACAAGGCTACTTTTTCAACACCTGCATCAAACAGTGCCTGAGCGGCACTGTTTACTTCAAGCGCAGCCTGATGACATGCCGTCTCCCATTCCTCGCTTCCGCGGTAAAGTCCTGAATAAGGTTCACCGCAAACATTATTTACACCTTCAAGGTCAAGTGCAAAAAGAATTCTTTTATACATAAAAAACCCCCATTTTTTGTTCAACACCGACTTGTAAAAACTTTATTACATCAAGAAATCGGTCACATGCTTTTCGACGAACAGAACTCAACGATCAAATATATCAACACAAATTCAATTCACTACACATAAATAAAAACAAACCGATTCCCATAGTATAGTTTTCAACGGTTTTTCTGTTAATGTAATGAGAATAGTCTCCTTCATCAATACAAGTACCAGGACAGATCTTATCAAGAATAAGTTCTCCATTTTCACCTGTTTTTAATGAATCCACTACTCCCTCAAATGCTCTCTGTGCATTTTCAAGATAAGAAGCTTCAATAAACCCTAAACGAACTGCTTTTGCAATAGCATAGGCGATTAAGCAGGTACAAGAGCTTTCATCCCAGTTTCCTTCTTCATAGGGCTTATCAATAACTTGACACCAAAAACCATTATCTTTCTGTACTGTAACCGGGATCTTCAAGGCTTCTTACTTCGTTTTTCATATCATATAACATTCCATACCAATAACGAGGATAATAACCCTTAAGAGGACGAAGTGTATAGAAGTCATATGCACCATTGAATGGTGACGGTCTTGTATCATAATACATCATCATATCCACAGATGATTTCTGTCCTTCTGTCATACAAGCCATTACGAAGCAAGCTCCTTTAATTCCGTGTATTGCCTCAATAGTATATACAAAATTAGCTTTCCAGTCAGTTTTTTGTAATATAAGTCTCGTCAATTCCATTTTACAAGAATTTTTCAATATGCTCTACTATTTTTTTATTCTTTTTTGTAAAGCTCTATTGATTGATTACCCCAATAGATATTATAGAGCCTTAATTTTCAACAAACATTTGATTTTATGCCTTGCGAGAATTTCCTCTCTATGCTCAGAAAACGAACATGGTACAAAAAGCGGTTATCTCCGCACCGCAGGTGCAGTAGCGGAGATAACCGCTTTGTTCTTTCGCGATTCAATTACCTACTGACAGAATATGTTCTATACACAAGAAGTGTAGCTTCTTCTCGAGTTGTGTTTTTCTTCGGCATTATATTGCCACTATTGTCGCCTTTTATAATTTCATTTTCATTTAAAAACGAAACTGCTTCAAGAGCCCATTCAGATATCTGTGACTTGTCCGGATATTCTCCCTTAATTGCAAAACTTTCAGCATCTGGTGCAATAAGTTTAAATGTACGGTAAAGCATCGTTGCTATTTCTTCTCTAGTTATTTTTTGTTTTGGCGCAAACACACCCTCTGATACGCCATTAACAATTCCAACAGAATATGCATAATTAACGTCATTATCATCGCAATCCGTAAAAGCAACTTCTCTGATAGGCTCTATTCCTTCCGGAAGAATATTAATAACCATTTTACAAAATTCTTCTCTTGTAATGTCCCTTTGATAGTTCCCAACAAGTTCTTCCGGCATAATACCTATCGCATTTGAAAGAGCTATTTCTCCCTTTGCCCAATTGCTCGCACCTTCTGTAATTGGGGTTACGATTTCTTTGAAAACTGAATCGTATATAATTTCTGCAAACACCCTATTTCCTTTGGCATTTGGATGAAGATAATCCGAAAACAATTCAGGCATATCTTTTACAGCACTAAAGAAGTCTATCACTTCAGCACCAATGCTCTTTGCAACATTATATATAGCAGGAATTCCCTCTTCTTCGAGAATTTTCGGAGAACGTTCTCCAAATACATTTTCTTTGAAAATTCTGGGAGGAATACCTATATACACTTTGATATTAGGATTAATTTCTTTGTAGGAGTTTATAAGTTCAACATAGTCCGTTTCAAAACTGCCTTTTCCTTCATCCCAGTTTTCATTCTTAATGTCATTTGTACCAAACATTAAGTCGGATCGTAGCCATGTCGTTCTGTGAGCCAAGGAGTTGAA